>NZ_JBHIMK010000329.1:0-1265 GCF_042194085.1 Bartonella sp. MU70NMGDW | reverse complement strand
AATTTTGAAATTTCTTCATATGAAAATATAGAAGATCAATACTATATTTAAATTATTTAATAAATTATGTATTTATTAATGTATATATATTGTTTGTAGCCAACTAGATATTTTGTTATTTTATAGTTATCTGGATTTATAATCATAATTTTATAGAAACTATAAAGTTAAAGTACATATAATTTATGATTTATATCAGAAATTTTAATCTAATTTAAATAATATCAACAAATTATATATTGTGATATTATATTTTTATAAGTATAAATATATAATATATGTATTGTATCAAGCAAAAATAAAAATTTTATTTTATATTCTTCTTATTTGTTAATACTTTATGAATTCTATAGTTCATTTTTGATGTTTTAAATAAAAAAGGATAAAAAAATGTTTAAAATTGCTAGCTTATGTGTTTCAATAACAGTTCTTTTTTTTTCTCAAATTCTTGAGATTCATGCAAACTTTAGGAGAGGTAGCTTTCCAGAGGATGTTTTCATTATGATAGTGGCCCAAGAAAAAGAGCCTCTTATTTCAGCAAAAAACAAAGACTTTATTGCTATCTCAGGGAAAACTCCCAGAGGTAAGGAGAATGCTATCATCGGACCAACGGTCAAGGATGCTATTTTTACCGTATATTTTTTTTTCATTGGAAAGCTTGTAGTTAAGGCAGTTGGAGTCCTTAAAAGATGGGTTGTAGATACACTTTCTCATACTTTTGAAAACTGGCGAGGTTCGTATTATCATTGATTAAGCTATATCAATTTGTTTTAAAAATGAGTGCATGTGGTATTGAATACAATTTATGATGATGTGACAAGCTAAAAAGTGTAGAAAGTTTATACGGTATTAATAGAAAGTTTAACGCATGTTTCTCTTGAATATGATTATATCAATTTAAGGTTTTTATTTATAGCCTTGAAAAATATACACGACGAATGGAAGCATATGCTGCTCATGAAAGACAGTGTTGTTTTTTGCATTCACGGGTTTGTTTTAAGAAAATATTTCCTCAATACTTAAGCTTACATTTTAGGGTTGTATTAGTATTCAGTATAATATAAAAACACAATAAAGTCAATAGTTTGTGTGAAATTATTTTATAAGAATCCACTTAAGAATCCACACTTTTATGCATGATCCATTTGACCCTTTTTTATATAAGATTGCTATGTATGAATAGACCCCAAAAAGCTAATCATAAAGAAGTTTAAGAAGAAAAAACAACTTCAAAATGTCCTTCAAGCGTTTTAACTTCTTTCGGA
>NZ_JBHIMK010000328.1:0-1265 GCF_042194085.1 Bartonella sp. MU70NMGDW | reverse complement strand
ATCCCTTCGATAAACGCGGATCTGAGATCATGATTTTGGTGAGCGTACAGAGAGTTTGAGAGGCGGTAGCCTCTCATTAGTCGTTTGAATCATCAAACATATCTAGGGTATTATCGTCCTTTTTTTCGTTTCTTCTTCGTTGAATAACGGTTGTAAAGGCAATTCTATCGCCATTGAAAATGAGATTAGGATTGATAAAGTACCACCCTTGTCGCAAATGTTTAGCGATGATTTGAGCACTTTCTAGTTCGGTTAGACCACGTGCGAAAGTAGGAAGAGAAAGTGCTATTTTTTTATCTTTATTGGCTTCGAGAAAGTCGTCTAAAGCTAGTTTATCTAATGGTACTAGATCTTTGCTTATTCCTTTTTCTTGCAACATCCAGACTAATACTCCAAAAGCTTTTATTCCTGCTGTTTTTAATTCAAAAGTTAGAGCAATATTGTTTGTGAATAGTTTTATAAACTCCTGCGAATCCACTCGTCGAAAAGTTGTTACATGAGTGCCTTGAATTTCACCAGTTGATTGATTGATTAAAACATTATCGTCGCGTCCTAATCTTGATAATCGTATTCGTTGATTTTTTATAGGAACAGTCATTCCCTCAATAAATGGATTTTCTTCATATCGAGTAGCTTTTATTTTTTTCATAATTGATTGACCCTCTATCAAAAAACTGGAGCTTTTTGATAGAGGTGTAATCAGTATTTGATCTACTGTCAATCAATATTTTACGTTTTTTGATAGAGGGTCAATCAATATTTGACTATTTTTTGATAGAGGGTCATCGCCCGTCTGATAGACCCTACTACAGATTCTGAAAATTGAATTTAGGATTTTTGGGCTTTTCCGTTAAATCCCTTCTTAATTCTTATACTGAGCGAACTCAGTATAAGAATTGGTCGCTACGCTCCAAAACAAAATGACGAACTTCGTTCGACAATTTCATAAAAAATAATACACGACATTTCCCCTCTTCATCATGATTTCAAAACAATCCGTTTGGTTTTTAAGGTCAAGGTCGCCGTTAGGCGCCCCGTAGGGGTTGCCTTGACCTTAAAAACCAAGGATTTGAATTTCTTTGAAATCATGATGAAGAGGAACTATTTTCAAGGAAAATTTTATGAAAAAACTTATTGCGATTATAGTGTTTATGCTTTGTGACGTTACCGTTATAATCAACGACGTTACCATTGAGAGGCTACCGCCTCTCAAACTCTCTGTACACTCACCAAAATCATGATCTCAAAGCCGTGCTTTTGGGAAC
>NZ_JBHIMK010000327.1:0-1271 GCF_042194085.1 Bartonella sp. MU70NMGDW | reverse complement strand
TCGAACCCACGGTACAGTCTCCTGCACGCCGGTTTTCAAGACCGGTGCCTTAAACCGCTCGGCCACCCCTCCAAACTAGATATGCTTTCTGACAAATTTCTTGCAAAAGGTCAATCATTTTAATACGCATTTTAAAGCGTTCTTTGTAAAACTATTTAAGTTTCAATTAAAATAATTTTTCACTAGTTAATTCTTAGAGTGTGTTATTCAAGAGTTTCATTTTTAAACATGATAGTTTTTTCTGAAAAAATGAAAGGTAATTATGATATTTATCATTTCTTTTTTCTGTTTAAAAATTTTTCACAAAGCAATATTTTTTAAGTTCTAACGATCGTTATTCGTAATAATAAGAAATGTTCAGTTGAAAATGTTCGATAAAATTATATTAAATTCTTTGCGGGCGTGTAGTTTTGAATTATTATACATTTCCAGATATTTATTCTATTCAGATCGTTCATATCTTCGAAAAGAAAAGGTTATTGCTCTTACAGTTTATGAGAGATAAATTTGTAAGAATGACATAATATATTCAAGGAAAGTTTTTATTGAGTTTAAATAAGTACAATTCGGTAAGAAAGATCTTTAAAAGATTTTAATTTTTAAAATAAAAATATTCAGGTATCTAGTGCGTCTAAAAGTTATCTTGGAGGGAATGGCTGATTTGCACTATGTGGATAAAATTTTATGTAAGATTGCATCGACAGTTTAAAATCTCTTCCAGATATGGTTGGAAATTAGGTATATTTATAATGCTTTTTCTGTGGGATAAGCAAAAGTTAATTGGAGTGGAAGAAAAGATTATTGAGCAATACGCTTAGATCGATAGATAGTTTGTTAAGATATTGCATAGTTTTTCAAGAATAGAACTTAAAAACGCTAAATTATGCAGAGGCAGAAAGCATAAACTTTAACAGACAAGGTTTTAAAAGCCAATACATTTACAAGTATGTGTAAAATAAAAAATTATTTACAAAAGATTATTCGTACGTCTGAAGAGAGTGCCGCTGGTGAACCCATACCATTTCGTTTGCGTGCTACGCCTGATGCGATCTCACTCATGGCAAATAAAAAGTAAGTAAAATAAAATAGTTATGTCTAATATGAGGGAATAGATATTTCCTGATTCTATTGAGTTTTTTGCCTCTATCCCTCATCTTTTTGAAGCTTTTTTATGGCTTCAAGAGCGAGTTTTTACGGTCTGCGCTCTTTGTGTAAAGAGATGCCATAGCGTCATCTGTCCAGCCAAAAATTGCGTTGAGTTGTGATACTGT
>NZ_JBHIMK010000326.1:0-1280 GCF_042194085.1 Bartonella sp. MU70NMGDW | reverse complement strand
TGCGCTTTTCTCTTCCCGTTGATCTTTCTCAAAAACTTTTAAAAAAAATCAAACAAGCCGACCGTATCGCTGCATATTATGAAGCAATTACGCTTGCTGGATTTAATACAGGAGAAGCCCTCCGCTATTTTGGCTCTCCCAATAATATTTTACCCGATGATCTTGATTTATCCTCCTATTCTACCCAACAAATTGAAAACGCATTTTTAACTCGCTTTAATGACTTGGATTCCCAAAGATTATAGACTCTTCGCATTATGGATTCCTTGTCATTACAGACTCATCACACTGATTTATAATAATAATTCATTATTTTTTCATGTTGAATGAGAGCCCTTAATATCGTAAGCTTCACTCATTTCAAATCTGTTTATATTGAATCAATTAAAATCGTTCTCTTGCACGTCATAAGCGGGGACGGCATATGGGTAAAAATTTTTAAAGAAAGAATTAAAATGCCTCTTATGAAGCATCTCAAGTGCCAACCGCTGTCGCAGCATTGAAAACTGGCAAAGTGAATGATGGTGCCGGCTTGCTCTTTTATGAAGCGTAAAGATAGTGGTGCTCAATGTATTTACCATTATACCATTCACGATCTGCGTCGCGAAATAGGATTGGGTGCCTTAAGAAAGCTTTCTTTAAAAAAGCACATGAATTAGTAACCCAATCGCGTTCTATTTTGCATAAGAGACGTGATCCCATTAAAGAAATGGAAAAAATCACAGCTCAAATTGTATACAAAATATATGCACATTCATTATCAAAACAACAAATATTCTCTTGTTAAAATTCTCATCTTAAACTGAATTTTATTTTAATTTATAAACTTCATTATCCGCTGGGAAAGCACGAGAGGTGACATCCTCTGCATAATTCTTTATTGCAGTTTCCATGGCTTGTTCAAGGTTTCCATAACGGCGTACAAATTTTGGCACATGAGCACCATAGCCCAACATATCTTCCATTACCAATACTTGTCCATCACACTGATTGGATGCACCAATACCGATCGTAGGGATAGAAAGCTTTTCTGTCAGTTTTACTGCTAAAGGTTCAACAATCCCTTCTAAGACAATAGCAAAAGCACCTGCCTCCTCAATTGCAGCCCCATCGGCTTCAATTCTTTGCCAATCACTCTGTTTTCGTCCTTGTGTTTTGAAGCCACCAAAACGATTCACCGCCTGGGGTGTGAGACCAATGTGCCCCATCACTGGAATGCCACGTTTACACAAAAAATCAATTGTTTCCGCTATATAAACACCACCTTCAAGCTTAACTGC
>NZ_JBHIMK010000325.1:0-1282 GCF_042194085.1 Bartonella sp. MU70NMGDW | reverse complement strand
AATGGGCGCTAACATTGAGAAATATCTTCTTAAAACAAACATGTGAATATACAACAACCAAATCTATTCTGTTTTGATTTTATTTTGCATGAGGGCTCTTTACTCATAAAAGCTTTCCCCTATCATCATGATATCTCAGACGCATCAAAACAAGCCATTTTGGTTATTGGTTAAGAACAGCACCATAGGCGGTGCCTTGAGCTTAAAAACCAAGGTTTACCTTTGTAAAAAGCGAATCTGAAAACGTGAGTTTAGTAAGCAAACCTTAAAAGTTTGAAAGGCAAACAACCTCCTATTTAAAAAAATCTATCCGTCTCAAGAAAAACTATTTTTATTGTCAATCTTCTAAAATTACTTTACTAATTAGAAAATGTTTTGGTCGTATACGCAACGATTAATAGGGCCTTGAAAACCCGAAACCCTAGCGTAAAAATAAACCCAGTGTGTGGGTATCTCGGAATTCCGGGAGATTTTTCTATGTCCAGGTGCTCCAAGCACTAAAAGCAGAATGCTGACTAGGGTTCAGTGTTTTCAAGCTCCCAGAATACCAATGCGAGAGCGCTCGCAACCGGAGGGGGCAAATGCAAACTCAAAATCTTAATGTTGATCTTTTTGTAGGCAAAAAAATTCGCTTTAGGCGAAAAATGCTCAAAATGTCTCAAAAAACATTAGGGCATCATTTAGGTATCACTTTCCAACAAATCCAAAAGTATGAAAAAGGCTTAAATCGCGTGAGCGCAGGACGTTTAAAGGAAATCTCCGATATATTAGATGTCCCTATTGCCTTTTTTTACGCTGATATCATCACAAAAAAACACATCCCGTATCATCATGATGAAATTGTAGCGAGCAAAGAGGAATATTTGCTTTTAAAAAGTTTTAGAATTCTTACATCTGTCAAACAAAAAGCAATTTTAAAATTAATTTCTGATCAAAATTAAAACCTTTAAAAACATGGGTATAGGGTGCTACACGCTCTGTTCTTGGCTTCCTTCTCACACATCAAAGGATGCAAATCCCTCCTCAAACTGGTTGATACACAATCCAACTTCTCAAAAACAGCTCCCTTTCGGCTTCACATTTCATATGGTTCCTTTCACAAAATTATACAAGAAAGCCCTCTCTTGAATATTCACTACACTCTCTTATCAAAACACCCCATGCATAAAGTTTTTATGCCTTACACCACACCTCAAACGATGATGTTTTTACAGCACAACAGAATAAGCATTCATGCGGATTTTAAAAAATTAGCCCCTTCTTCGCTGTGGACGCTCCATTT
>NZ_JBHIMK010000324.1:0-1283 GCF_042194085.1 Bartonella sp. MU70NMGDW | reverse complement strand
CTCTACATCTCTCCTCTGCTGGATTGCTGTAATGAGTTCACGTCCCATTCTTCCATTTGCACCAACAACTGTAAGGCGCATTTTTATCTCCTTATGATACTTTACTGTGTAGTATAGGCAAATTCTTGCCTTCTTTCCAATGGTTCTTTTTCTTTATAGGAAAAATTTTTTCCTGCTTTAATTTATCTTGTTGTGCTGTAAAACACTGTTGTTTAAAGCAAGTGATATAAGATCTACAAATTAAAATAGAGATGTTTTTCGTTAGAGTGTGTGATGAATATTCCTAAATAAGGTTTGCTTGTGAAACCTAATGGAGATTGTGTATTACTTTACGCTTTTGTTTCTTTCGTTCTTTAAGGGGGGGAGCGTTCTTCATGCAAAACAAGATCTCCCAAACAAAATACACCTATGTTGTCAATTCATGCGCTTGTCTTAAAGAAATATTTCTCAATACTTCTAAACTTATTTTATGATAGTGCTCGTGAGTGGTATCACGAGAGAGTATCTATGAATAATATAAAATCTATTCTGCGCTACTATCTTTATGCTTCATACAAGAGCAAATCGGCACTATCATACATTTTCTTAGCCTTTAATGTTTTAACAATCCTTGGCACTTAGGCATTTTCATTCTTTTCTTTAATATTTTTTCACGCACCAATTCCATTTGTGACGCATAAGAAAGCGATTTTGATTGTTTTAATGTGATGAAGGTAATGAGAAAAAGGTATTTGGAATTGATCATTAAAGTTAAAAAAACAATTATTTATCATTGTATATCAATATGTTATACATAAATAAAATCACGTAAAAGGGGGGCAAGGGACGAATAAGAAGTTGAATTGTTTACACACGAGAGTTGGTCGGATTCTTGATCTTTTAGGAAAGTCAGTTGAAAAAATTGTTATGTTGTAAAAACGCATGAGGAGGCTTTGTTTATTATAGAGCAAATAGTATATATGTTATGCAATGCGTTTTTTCATATATTGGGAAGAATGGAGTATAACATGCGTTAAGTATTGTTATTTTATTTTCCTAGCTTCCAATGATGCTACAGCTCTTGTATTTAAAGAGAGTCGTTAAAATCCTTTCTTAAATACTTTTTATTCCTGTGCTAATCTTTTTTGTGACACGACAAGAAAGTGATTTTTTTGATTCAATTATAATGGGTCTTATTCTCTGTTTAATATGATTCTAAATCAATGTATTATTATATTGTTTATACGCACGCATAAAAATTCATAAACCTATAAATATCCTTTAGATAAAATATCGCTCTTACC
>NZ_JBHIMK010000323.1:0-1285 GCF_042194085.1 Bartonella sp. MU70NMGDW | reverse complement strand
AACCACGCTGGAGTGTATTTTAAAGCTATGGCAGTATCAGCTTCTAATGACAATAAATAAATAATGAATGCAAAGAAAACAAGAAGCGCCCAACACATAACAACACCTCCTGGCATTTTATAAGGAGAGACAGTATGCTGGAGAGGACGATTGCGGCGATAGACGATATAGCTGATCAAAATGATAGACCATACAAATATAAACAAAGTTGCGGCAATCGTTGTAACAATTGTAAAAGCAGCTATGAGTGTTTGAGATAACGATACAATTGCATAACCAAATAAGATGCATAAAAAAGAAAAGAATAATGCATTGGCTGGAATGTGGTTACGAGAAAGTTTTCCTAAAAACTTAGGAGCACCTTTTTGTGTTGCAAGCCCATATATCATACGGCTGGTAGAAAAAATTCCACTATTTGCTGAAGATGCGGCAGCTGTGAGGACAACAAAGTTCATCAAACCTGCAGCAGTTGGAATACCAATAAGTGCATACATTGTTACAAATGGGCTTTTTTCTGGACTGATTTGATCCCACGGCGTCACAGACATAATCACAAGAAGAGAGAATATATAAAAGAATACAATGCGGATTGGTATTGAATTAACAGCCTGTGGTAAAGCTTTTTGAGGCTCTTTTACTTCAGCAGCAACTGTTCCAGCGAGTTCAATGCCAACAAAAGCAAAAATAACAATTTGAAATCCAGCAAAAAAGCCTGTAATTCCTCGCGGAAAAATATTTCCACCGTTCCATATATGGCTAAGAGAAGCAACCGTACCGTTTGGAGAGACAAAACCGGTAAAGATCATATAAAATCCTACAACAATTAAGACTAGAATTGCTACGATTTTGATAAAACCAAACCAAAACTCAAGTTCGCCAAATAGTTTTACGGCGACGAGGTTAAGAATTAAAAAGGACATCAGTCCAATTATAACAGGAATCCACGGATTGAGTTCAGGCCACCAAAAGTGTGTATAAGTGACAATAGCAATAATTTCAGCAGTTCCAGTGACAATCCAACACAACCAATATGTCCAGCCGATAAAGAATCCGGCACACGGCCCTAGAAGATCGGTTGAGAAGTCAATAAAAGATCGATATTGTGTATTAGAAAGCAATAACTCCCCCATAGCACGCATGACAAAGTATAGAGCACAACCAATAATCGCATAAACGAGAAGGATTGAAGGACCTGCTACACTAATTGTTTTTCCTGATCCCATGAAGAGTCCTGTTCCAATAGCACCACCCAGAGCTATAAGTTGTACGTGACGGTTATCGAGGC
>NZ_JBHIMK010000322.1:0-1293 GCF_042194085.1 Bartonella sp. MU70NMGDW | reverse complement strand
CCACAATAAATATTGACCTCAATAGGTAAAATAACCACACCGATTGCCCCTCTTCAACAGCGCTCAAACATGGAGTGTAACAATCTTGCGTCATTTTATTCCTGAAATTTTAAAAGTAAGCTATGCAGCCATAAAAATACAGTACTGTTAAAAAAATCTGTCCAATAATAATACCTTCACTCACCTTTCACCTCCATATATGCCTTAAAAAGGTTTTAAAGCCCCTTTTAAGAAGCATCGGTTGTTTCACAACAAACCCAATAATGATATCCACAGAAGTACAAAACATGGGCATGCACTTTAAATTTATTTTGTTTTATAATCTTGTCATGCAATTTTAACTAGGAAAACACGACCCGTTACAAAAAAAAGAAAACCCAAAAAAGAAAACATTGTAAGATAGAGTGCCCATTTGCTCCATCTTTCTCACTTCTCCCAACGATAAAATCACGCAAAATACTTCTTGTAGCAGCCAATCAACAAAGATCACATTTTGCAACTTGAATGAGAATTCTGGCATTCTTCTTATTTCAATTCTGTTTTTATTGTATCAATCAAAATCGTCCGCTTACACAGCACAAACTGGATAATAACAAAAACTATTTTTAATAGCTCTTATACACACTTTTTATAAGAGACTGTTGCAGCACTAAAAACTGGAAAATGCATAACCGTACGACCTTATCAAGATCATACCGTCCTTTTTCTATTCTTAAAATCAAGAATTTCCCCTCTATCATTTTCAATCTCATTTCCATAAATATGACGCAAACGGCGGAATTACCTGTAAAAAATAAATACATTTAAGCTAGATCTATTATGATTGTTTGAGAAATTATCTGATAAAAAATGAGAATATTTCTTCAATCCAGCAGGAATAAGTTTGTCTGCTTTACCGCGTTGTTCTTCTCATAAAGCACATACTTTTACTGTCGCATGTACGTCAACATCCAACTTCACCCATAACTGCGTATTAAAAGAAAAGACAGAGCCACTATTCCTCTGCGATACATGGCTTTGCAATAAAGGAAAATATATTGCCTCTATCTGATTGGTGTAATCTGTGAAACAACAAAAAAAGCCCATTCGAGAAGAATGTAAAAATAAAAAACCAGCGAAATGCAAAAACAATTGCAAGGGGATAAATGCCTAAACTTTTTTCACAAACTCCGACTTTAAACTCATCTGACCAATCCCTGGAATTTTGCAATCAATGTTATGATCCCCATCCACCAAGCGAATATTCTTTACCTTAGTACCACCTTTTAAAACAGATGAAGCGCCTTTTACTTT
>NZ_JBHIMK010000321.1:0-1297 GCF_042194085.1 Bartonella sp. MU70NMGDW | reverse complement strand
CCACAATAAATATTGACCTCAATAGGTAAAATAACCACACCGATTGCCCCTCTTCAACAGCGCTCAAACATGGAGTGCAAAAATCTTACGTCATTTTGTTCCTGAAATTTTAGAAGTAAGCTATGCAGCCATAAAAATACAGTACTGTTAAAAAAATCTGTCTAATAATGATACCTTCACTCACCTTTCACCTCCACATATGCCTTAAAAAGGTTTCAAAGCCCCCTTTAAGAAGCATAAGTTATTTCAACAAACCAATTTACGTACACAGAAGTACAAGGCATGGATGTGCACTTTAAATTTATTTTGTTTCATAATCTTGTCACGCAATTAACACGACCAGTTACAAAAAAAGAAAACCCAAAAAAAGAAAACATTGTAAGATTAAAGTGCCCATTTGCTTTATCTTTCTCAGTGCTTCCAACGATAAATCACGCAAAATACTTCTTGTAGCAGTCAATCGACACAGATCACATTTTGCAACTTGCAATGAGAATTCTGACATTCTTCTTATTTCAATTCTGTTTTTATTGCATCAATAAAAATCGTCCGCTTACACAGCACAAACTGGATAATAACAAAAACTATTTTTAATAGCTCTTATGCACACTTTTATAAGAGACTGTTGCAGCACTACGAGCTGGAAAATGCATGGCAATACGCCCTTATCAAGATCATACCATCCTTTTTCCATTCTTAAAATCAAGAATTCCCCCTCTATCATTTTCAATCTCATTTCCATAAACATGACGCAAAAGTGTAACTACCCATAAAAAATAAATACATTGAAGCCAAATCTATTATAGTTGTTTGAGAAATTATCTTATAAAAAAATGAGAATATTTCTTCAATCCAGACAAGAATAAGTTTGTCTACTTTACGGCGTTGTTCTTCTCATAAAGCACATACTTTTACTGTTGCATGCAAGTCAACATCCAACTTCACCCATAACCGCATATTAAAAGAAAAGATAGAGTCACTATTTCTCTGCGATACACGGCTTTGCAATAAAGGAAAGCATATTGCCTCTATCTGATTGGTGTAATCTATGAAACAAGAAAAGAAGCCATTGGAGAAAAATATGCCCAATTAGAGAAGAATGTAGAAATAGAAAACCAAGGAAATGCAAAAACAATTGCAAGAGGACAAATGCCTAAACTTTTTTCACAAACTCCGACTTTAAACTCATCTGACCAATCCCAGGAATTTTGCAATCAATATTATGATCCCCATCCACCAAGCGAATATTCTTTACCTTAGTACCACCTTTTAAAACAGATGAAGCGCCTTTTACTTT
>NZ_JBHIMK010000320.1:0-1299 GCF_042194085.1 Bartonella sp. MU70NMGDW | reverse complement strand
ATCCAAACCAACACCCTGAAAAACGAAGCCGATAGCACGCCTGTCATCACAGAAAAAACGGAATATAGCGATATTTCATTCCAAAGACCAAAGGATTCTGATCAACTCAGTGATGGGATGTTATATCATGATGCGAAAGTTGGTCTTTGGGGACAAGGGCACGAACATCAAGATGATAACGGAATTTGGAAAGGACACTTATACATTTACTTAGATAATCCACTTTGGAATAGTAAAGAAGAAACCTATGGCACCGCAATTTCAAGCGATGGAACAGTCTATAAGGCATTTACTTGGAAATATATTGACGAAAGAAACTCTGTAGAACAGTATCGATGGAATGGTTCTCGGCAGAAGGGAGGATGGTTTGGGTCAATAAACGAAAATTGGTCACACATGACAGAAAAGACTGTCACGCAAGGGTTTTCGCATAAACCAACTGTTTCGGGGATGATACAATCTAGTGGCAATCTCATCATTAACGCTGATACCATTGACAACCATTATAGCTCTATGAGAGCAGAGGGAAATGCTGATATCCACGCCAAGACGCTGACCAATTTAGGTGCAACGGCTTATAAAAATACCTATATGGGTTGTAATGCCAATACGGATGCTTATTGTTATGGCTATAAAGCTGATGGAAGCCGCGATGTTTCTTTAGATATAGTCAATGGCAAGGATCGCCAAATTGGTTCAGAAGCTCTTGATGCAGCTCCTGGTCTTGTCCAAGCGGGTGGCACTTTAAATCTGGTGGTCGATCAACTCAATAACACGGCAGCGGAAGGTTCGATTACAGGGGATGCGCATTTTGAAGCAAAGTCGGTTGCGGGCAATCCACTGGAGTCCTTAAGTGGTTTAACCGGGGCTGGTGCTCTCTTTACACCAAAAGTAGATCTCAATAATGCAGGGGAACTTTCTGAGGGGCTTCCTTTACCAAAACCCCAATCGGGGGGTGTTGGGGGCACGCTGCCCAACCAGAATTTCATTTATGAAACGCGGGCAGAATTCCTTGATGTTGGCAAGTTTTATGGCTCAGCTTATTATTTGAACAGAATTGGCTACAATCCTGACAGAGAGATTTTTTTCTTAGGCGATGCATATTTTGAAAAGCAGCTGATTGAAAAACAAATGCGTGATCTGGTTGGTCAAGGTTTGGGCAAAGGCTCCTTTATTCCTGGAAGTGATGCCATTGAACAAGTCAAAACTTTGCTGGATGTCGGGGCAGACTATGCAAAAGCCCACAATCTCCCCTTTGGTGAGGCTTTGAGTGAAGAACAATGGGCGTCCCTAGAAACC
>NZ_JBHIMK010000032.1:18366-22076 GCF_042194085.1 Bartonella sp. MU70NMGDW | reverse complement strand
GCCTGTGCAGACCCATAAAAAAGACCTGTTCCAATAGCAGAGCCAAGAGCTAAAAAAATAACTTGGCGCTTACTCATCCCTCTTTTCAGTTCATTTATTGCCATTTCTTTCCTTACTTTATTGAAATGCTGACAATCCACACCACGATAATAGCTCTATGAGAAATAAAGCCTCATGTTTCTTTCACAAATATATTTCAAAAAACATTGAAGACCAGCCAGTCCAACACTTTGCTCTAAACAATGAAAAAATACTTTTATTGCGAACTATCTAGCTTTTACAGCCTGCAATTTCGTATTATTTTATTCAAATAAAGTGATAATGAATTTTTTTGTAATTGTCATTTAATTCATTTCGTATTCTCTAGTTTTTTACAGAGAAAATTAACCTTAATGTAATCTAAACTTTTAGGCTTTTATTTCAGTGCACTGAAATAAAAGCCTAAAAATTCATAACAAACGCATTAACTATGCGTACAATTAATTTTTTGTTACTTTAAGTAAACTCTCTTTGGGTCCAGAAAACAAACCTTTTACACCAATTGAACAGCTCAATCAATGATAATACGAATCTCGCCAATTTTCAAAAGTATGAGAAAGGGTATCTACAGCCCATCTTTTAAGGACTCCAACTGCCTTAACTACAAGCTTTCCAATGAAAAAAAAATATACGGTTAAAATAGCATCTTTGACTGTTGGTCCAATGATAGCATTCTCCTTACCTCTAGAAGTTTGCCCTGAGATAGCAATAAAACTTTTGTTTTTCGCTGAAATAAGAGGCTCTTTCTCTTGGTCCACTATCATAATGAAAACTTCCTCTGGAAAGCCACCTCTCCTAAAATTTGCATGAATCTCGAGAATTTGAGAGAAAAAAAGAACTGTTGTTAAAACACATAATCTAGCACTTTTAACCATTTCTTTCTCCTTTTTTATTTAAAATATCAAAAATGAACTATAAAATTCATAAATTATTAAAAAATAAGAATAATATACAATAATTTTTTTACTTAATACAATACATAAAATATAATATTACAATATATAATTTGTGGATATTATTTAACTTATATTAAAAAATTTGATAGAAATCAGAAAGTATATGTATTTTAAATTTATATTTTTTATAAAATTATGATAATAAATCCAGATCACTATAAAATAACAAAATATTTATTTGGCTACAAACAACATATATGTACAGTAATAAATACATAATTTATTAAATAATTTAAATATAGTATTGATCTTCTATATTTTCATATGAGGAAGTTTCAAAATTCAATATCCGCCCTTCATCATTGTCCCTAAAATAAATATTATTGAAAACTTAATGAAGGAAAAATTGTTTCTGGTAAAACAGATAATAAGTGCCCTTCACGCACAAGTATATGTGCTTGATGAAGATCTGGAGCCATATAGCGATCTTCCTTAAGAGAAGCAACATTTTTGCGTAAACATTCCATAACAGATTGCAAAAAAGTACTTGTTTTTAAAGGTGCACGATATTCAATTCCTTGTGCTGCAACAAGCGTTTCAATGCCAATAAGTGTAAAAAGATTTTCGCTCATTAGCAATAACCGACGAGCTCCATGGCAAGCCATTGAAACATGATCTTCTTGATTGGCTGAAGTTGGTGTTGAATCAACGGAAGCAGGATAGGCCATTTGCTTATTTTCAGACATTAAAGCTGCTGCTGTTACTTCAGCAATCATAAAACCTGAATTAAGACCCGCATTATGCGCTAAAAAAGCTGGAAGTCCATAAGAAACTGCTGGATCAACCATAAGAGCAATACGCCGTTGAGAAATAGATCCTATTTCACATAAAGCAAGAGCAATCTGATCAGCAGCAAACGCTACAGGTTCAGCATGAAAATTCCCACCTGATACAACTTCACCATTCCTTAAAATCAATGGATTATCTGTAACAGCATTTGCTTCAATAATCAGTGTTTTTGCTGCTGCCAGCAAAATATCAAAACATGCCCCCATGACCTGTGGCTGACAACGTATACAATAAGGATCTTGTACACGCTCATCACCCCGTAAATGTGCTGCACGAATTTCTGAATCCTCTACAAGCTTTTCTAATGTTTTCGATACGGCAATCTGCCCATAATGTCCTCGTAAAATATGGATATCAGGATGAAATGGCGCCGTTGATCCCATAATGGCATCTGTCGTCAAAGCTCCTGCCAGCAATCCACCACACAATGCCCGATAAGCTCGAAAAAGACCAGCAAGTGCAAGGGCTGTTGATGTTTGAGTCCCATTAATAAGAGCTAGACCTTCCTTTGCCTCTAAAATAATAGGGGACAATCCCGCTTTCTCTAATGCAACCGCTCCACTCATACGAATATTTTGAAAAAATGCTTCTCCTTCTCCCATCATAACAGCCGCCATGTGAGCAAGTGGAGCTAGATCACCTGAAGCACCAACAGACCCTTTTTCAGGGATGACAGGAATGACGCCCTTTGCAAGCATATTTTCCAGCAAATTTACCAATTCCAAACGAACTCCTGAAGCTCCTCTTCCTAAAGAGATAAGCTTTAAGCTCATTATCAAACGCACAATATTTTCAGCTAAAGGCTCTCCTACCCCACAACAATGGGACAAAATAAGATTTCTCTGTAAAACAGCGACATCGTCCGCATCAATTTTAATGGAAGCCAACTTCCCAAAACCAGTATTAATACCGTACACAGGCTCACTTCCAGCAGCAATTTCAGCAATGCGCTGAGCCCCTTTCTCTATAGCTAAATGTGTGTCATTATGAAGTTTACTCACTTCACCATTAAAATAAATAGCTACAAGTTCACTAAGCGTTACCTCGCTCGGTTTCAGTATAATAGTCATAATTTACTTTCTTTTTTAATCAAAGTATAATGTTTAGCATTATTGATCTTTCTATAAAACAAAAAAACTATAACGACTCTTTAAAACGAGAATACTTTCTTAAAGGTATTCCTTACGATGGAGTCATTATCCAAAAGTAGAATAGTTGACGATAAATGAAATATTGACAAGCACAACCAAGGTCATGGATTTCAAAAATAGATAACGCATTAATTTATAATCATAATCTAGCATTATTTATATTGAATTTGATAAGAGATCCGAACATCTTAAGATTCTCCCATTCTAAATCTGTGTATGTTGAATTAATCAAAACCATTCGCTTGAACGTCATAAGCGAGATTGGCGTATGGATAAAACTGTACAAAAAAGAACTAAAACCCCTCTTATGAACCGTCTCAAGGGCTGTCGCAACATTGGGAAATGATAAACTGTGTGATGGTGCAGACTTGTTCTTGTGTATGAAGCGTAAAGACGAACGACTCAATGAATTTATCATATGGGTATATCATTAAGCTATTCCTACTAAACTTATAAAAATCTTAGACAGATAGCTGTCTCAATCTATCATGATTGCAAAAATTAAACTCTATAGAAAATTAAAAAACTTATTTAACATATCACAACATAGAAGAAATTAAGCTTATTTACCACTTCTAAAATTGTATTTAAAGCGCCAGATTGAAACCTGAAAAGTACATCTTCAATAAAACCACACAAGACTCGAACTAACCCGTTATTTAAAATAGAAAATAAAAGAAGTTTTTTATATCAAAAAGTTTAATTAACATATTGTTTTTATATTATATCTTTAAAAAAGAGAAATGCTTCATATAACATATTTATATTTTACTTT
>NZ_JBHIMK010000032.1:0-18266 GCF_042194085.1 Bartonella sp. MU70NMGDW | reverse complement strand
TTTAATTAACATATTGTTTTTATATTATATCTTTAAAAAAGAGAAATGCTTCATATAACATATTTATATTTTACTTTTTTGTTATATTGAATCTGAATTTAGAGATAATTTCAGAATTAGTTTTTTTAAAGATTCTTCCAAGCCATTACCCTTTTTCTGCAAATTTCTGATTATGATAATTTTTGTATTTTTTCAGTTATTTTTGTCAAAATTTAAGAACTCTCATTTAATAATAAAAAAAATCATAAAAACAAAGAATTCTCAAATATTTCTATTCAATCCACCTCTTCCCATTTTATAAAATAATCTGTTGTTAAACTGCAGTAAAGAAAGCGCTTCGATGCTATAATTTAGTTCATAAATTTTCTATTTAAAACTCTTTCATATTAAGTGAACAATGAAAATCAGACGTAATAAGATGTCAATTTGAATGCTGAAGAAGAAAAAACTGTCCCC
Source organism: Bartonella sp. MU70NMGDW (assembly GCF_042194085.1). Lineage (NCBI taxonomy): Bacteria > Pseudomonadati > Pseudomonadota > Alphaproteobacteria > Hyphomicrobiales > Bartonellaceae > Bartonella > Bartonella sp. MU70NMGDW. Next base: position 17,810 of record NZ_JBHIMK010000032.1, on the reverse strand, counting down.
CCCTTAAAATCTTCCTTAATAATGCGTTAATTTCCTGAATACCGCCTACTCTGATGTGCTAAAAGAGCAAAAGCAATCATCGATATCAGATTATCCTGCATACATATAGAGCTCACTTCGATACAAAAGCTCCAAATTACCTTGCACTTCATATTTCTTTGTCAATGCAACCAATTGCCGCAAATATTCTTCCCCATAGCAAGCAATAGCACGTTGCGCTTGCGTTGAAGAGCGGCTCATTCCAATAAAAGCTTCAGATGGGATCATCATCGTCCAATTGTGCGTATGGAAAAAAATCTTTTCTGGATCTACCCCAAAGCCATCACTCATTTCCTGTAAAAAATCAAAATTACGATAATACCGAGAATAGTTCGGACTCATTTTCTCTAACAATGTCTCATAAGCCTCTAGAAATTCACTATGCTTGAAATCACGATTATTTTGAATAACAGCCATGACACCATTGACTCGAAGTTGATCTGAAACAGAACAAAGCAACTTAGGACGATCCATCCACTGAAACGCTTGCGCTGCAATGACAAGATCGACCTCACCAATTTGAGGCAATAGGTCTTCGGCACGCCCCTGATACCACTGCACCGTAGGAAATTTTCTTCGCCCCTTCTTAATCATATCTGCCGATACATCGATAGCATGATATTGGTGCTCATTTCCTAAAAATTTAACAATTCCCTCTAATGCGATACCTGTCCCAGCCCCCACATCCACAATGGACAAATGCTTTTTGTTCTTAAAAGGATGGAGCATGGTTTTAAATAAAGTGAGGGGGTAGCGAAGACGATAACGATCATAATCATTAGCCAATCCATCAAACTTTTCACTTTGCCGTTGAACACTTTCTATCACAGGATTTTCCACCTCCTGCACAATTACTACCATACATAGTTAAAAAGCCCTTTTTTGTCCAATCTATTAAACATAACTTCTAAAGGAGAAAAATAAAAACTGCCCTTACCTTCTATCTTTCCATAAGATTGATGCTTACATTTTTCCCTTTTCCAATTGTTATCTACACGTTGTGAAACACAAAAAATACTACAAAAATAATATAATTTTCTGTAATAATAATTGATATGAATATTATTGATCTTTTATAAGATGACATCTATATTACCGCTATTATTTTAATATCAACAAGTCACTTAAGCGTTCCTAAAACGCATAGAGGTGTCAGTTTATTGATAAATATGCCTGTTGATAAAATTCAAAATACTTTCCAGCAAGAAGATAAACCCTATATAATACATAAAATATCTGTGGAGACATCTTTATGTTAAATGTACAAACTTCTTCAATGTTTAAAATATTAAAACAATTTTCAATCGTGATTTTTTTGGCATGGTTAGTGCCATTTTTAAGTGGGTGCGGATTTAATACGATACCAACAAATGAAGAAAAAGCACATGCAGCATGGAGTGAAGTGCTCAATCAATATCAACGTCGTACAGATCTCATCCCCAATCTTGTAGAAACAGTTAAAGCTTACGCAGCTCATGAACAAAGCGTTTTCACAAATGTAATTGAGGCACGTGCCAAAGCAACGCAAGTCAACATTAATGCAGATATGTTGAATAATCCAGAAGTTATGCAGCAATATCTCAAAAATCAAGCAAATTTATCAAGTGCCCTTTCGCGGCTTATGGCTGTTGTCGAAAACTATCCGGATCTTAAAGCAAACCAGAACTTTCTTGCTCTTCAATCACAATTAGAAGGAACAGAAAACCGAATTTCCGTTGCGCGCCGCGATTATATTGAAACAGTACGTGCTTACAATACTGCTCTCAAAACAATGCCGACGATGATTTGGGCAAAGCTATGGTTTCGTGATGCTAAACCTATGCCTACTTTTACCATCGATACTGATAGCCAACAAACACCAAAGGTTAATTTTAATTAATGAAAATATTTCAACACTCTATACAACGTCGTATTTTTCTACGTTTATGGGTTCCTTTGAGTATTCTATATTTGATCATTGCATTGGGGAATGTCACTTACGCACACACTAAGTTTCCTCCCTTAACCGGCTATATCAACGATATGGCTCATTTACTTGATCATGCAACACAAAGAAATTTAACGGAAAAGCTAGCTACACTCGAAGAGAAAACGGGAGATCAAATCGTTCTTGTGACGCTCCCTACTCTTTCGGGCAATGATATAGAGACATACAGCAATTCTCTTTTTCGTACATGGAGATTAGGTCAAAAACAAATCAATAACGGCATATTAATCGTCATTGCACCAAATGAACGCAAAGCACGTATTGAGGTAGGCTACGGTCTGGAAGGAGAACTAACAGATGCCATTTCCTCTGTCATTATTAATAGCTTCATGATTCCTAATTTTCGTGAAGGAAATTATCAAAAAGGAATTGTCGAATCCGTTCACGCAATTATCAAAGTGATCACACAAAGTGATGCTGATTTTTCTTTTCGAATCAATCAAAAAGCTAAAGCTGTTGAAGAACAACGCAAACAAGCTGAAAAAGAAGAAATGATTACAAATACAATCACGTTTCTCATTCTCTTTATAGTCATTTGTTTGCCCATTCTTGCTATGATTTTTGGTAAAAAAATAGGTCCACGAAAGTATCTTTGGCTGGGTATTGTCTTCACACCTTGGTTTTTAAACTTAAATGCGAGCGGTAGAGGTTCTGGTGGAATCTTTGGCGGACCTTCAGGGAGAGGAGGATTCAGAGGTGGTGGTGGATCATCAGGTGGTGGCGGTGCAACAGGAAGATGGTAAAACGAGCATAACGATTTTTTTAATAAAATTCATTGCACTTCTTATAAACTATCTCTTAATCCTGTTCTTTTTTTATTTTTCTGATTATAATACAAACTCAAACATCAAGATAAATATTACCAATGACATTTGAATTAAAACATACGGATCGTAATAACTTATCATATCATTTTAATGCAATTCTAGGAAATCCACCCGTTGAATGGAAGATAAGTAATCATCTAGTTGAGTATCCTGAAGCTCTGCGTTATATGCAAGAACGTGTAGAAAAAATTCTTGCAAAAACCGCGCATGAACAGGTTTGGCTTCTTGAGCACCCTTCCCTTTATACAGCAGGGACGAGTGCAAATAAAAAAGATCTTTTGGCGCCTAATTTATTCCCTGTTTATGAAGCAGGACGTGGAGGCGAATTCACATATCACGGTCCAGGGCAGCGTATTGCTTATATCATGCTTGATCTTAAACGCCGAAAACAAGACATTCGTGCTTTTATTAGTGCATTAGAAGAATGGATCATACAGATGCTTGCAAACTTTAATATTAAAGGCGAACGCAGAGAAGATCGAGTTGGTGTCTGGGTTAAACAGTCTCATTGCCCATCAAAACAAAATGATCTTTCTTCCGAAGATAAAATTGCAGCTATTGGCATTCGAGTGCGCAAATGGATAAGTTTTCATGGAGTTTCTATCAATGTTAATCCTAATTTAGCCCATTATTCAGGAATTGTTCCTTGTGGAATTAAAAACCACGGTGTAACAAGCTTTCTGGATCTAGGTTACCCTGTAACAATGCATGATATTGATATTGCTCTCAAACACGCCTTTGAACAAATTTTCGGTCCAACAATTGATGTTTCCTAAGTGCATTGATTTTTAAATAAAAAACAGGCATAAAATCGTTTTAATAAATATTTTATTTTATGAGGTAGATAGTTAAACGCTATGAGCGATAACAAAAAGGATCTTTTTAGTGTTTTAAATAAAGCCCCATCTCGGGTAAATACAAAAGAAAACACTCTGCAGTCTCCAATGAAATCAAAAGCGATGATTTCAAAAAAAAGCGCAAAAGATACGCAAGAAGATGACTATAATGCCCTCTCTATTCGAGTGCTTGAGGGTTTAGAGCCCGTACGTTTACGCCCTGGAATGTATATTGGTGGAACAGACAGTAAAGCGCTTCATCATTTATTTGCCGAAATTATTGATAACGCGATGGATGAAGCTGTTGCGGGTTATGCAGATTTTATTGAGGTCTCATTAGATAGGAACGGTTATATAACCGTTACAGATAATGGACGTGGTATTCCTGTCGAAAATCATCCTCAAATGCCTGAGAAATCTACTCTTGAAGTTATTATGACACAACTCCACTCAGGGGGAAAATTTGATGGAAAGGCTTATCAAACTGCAGGTGGACTTCATGGGGTAGGGATTTCTGTTGTCAATGCTCTTTCTGATGATATGGAAGTTGAAGTTGCACGAGAACGAAAACTTTACCGCCAACGTTTCTCACGCGGCATTCCTCAATCTGGATTGGAAGATCTGGGAGATGTTTATAATCGTCGTGGTACGCGCGTTCGTTTTCATCCTGATCGTGAAATTTTTGGTGAAAACGCAGCTTTTGATCCAGAAAAAATCTATAAGATGGCATGCTCCAAAGCTTATCTTTTTGGTGGCGTAAAAATTCGCTGGACTTGTGATCCCGTCATACTTGAAGGCGCAGAAAATATTCCTGAAAAAGCTGTTTTTCATTTCCCCAATGGGCTTAAAGACTATTTACTCTCGTCACTAAAAGATGAATATCGAGTAACATCAGAAATTTTTTCTGGCAAAACACAACAAAATAATGGCCATGGCTCCGTTGAATGGGCTATCGCTTGGCATGGTGGTGATTCTTGTGTGCAATCTTACTGCAATACGATTCCTACAGGAGAAGGCGGAACACACGAAATAGGATTACGTCAAGCTCTTTTGCGTGGATTGAAATCCTACGCTGAGTTAATAGGAAACAAGCGCGCAACAATTATTACGTCTGACGATATTATGATTTCAACAGCCGCAATACTTTCAGTCTTTATCAGTAACCCTGAATTTGTTGGACAAACAAAAGATCGATTAGCGACCATTGAAGCACAGCGTATCGTTGAGAATGCAATCCGCGATCCTTTTGATCATTGGTTAGCAAATTCCCCGCAAGAAGCAACAAAACTTCTCGATTGGGTTATTGAACGTGCTGAAGAACGTGTTAGACGACGCCAAGATAGAGAAATAAGTCGAAAAACTGCTGTCCGTAAATTACGTCTGCCCGGTAAACTTGCAGATTGTAGCCAGAACCATGCTGTGGGTGCTGAACTATTCATTGTTGAAGGGGATTCTGCAGGAGGATCTGCTAAACAAGCAAGAAATAGAGCAAACCAAGCAATTTTACCTCTTCGTGGTAAAATCTTAAATGTCGCCAGTGCTGCACATGAAAAAATGAACTCAAGCCAAACAATTAGCGATCTTATCCTTGCTCTTGGATGTGGAACACGCTCCAAGTATCGTGAAAAAGATCTCAGATATGAACGTATTATCATCATGACAGATGCTGATGTTGATGGTGCTCATATTGCGTCACTGCTCATTACCTTCTTCTTTCAAGAAATGCCTGACCTTATTCATCAGGGACATTTATATCTCGCCGTCCCTCCCCTTTATAGAATATCGCAAGGAGGAAAAGTTGCTTATGCTCGTGACGACATTCACAAGGATGAATTGCTCAAAACTGAATTTACTGGAAAAGCTAAAATCGAAATCGGGCGTTTTAAAGGGCTGGGTGAAATGCGCGCGGAACAACTTAAAGAAACGACTATGCATCCTCAAAAACGTACATTGCTTCGTGTTTCTATTGATGCCGTGGAAATGCAAGAAACGAAAAAGACTGTAGAAAGTCTCATGGGAACAAAACCAGAAGCACGATTTCGTTTCATACAAGAAAATTCTACTTTTGCTTCTAATCTAGACATCTAATGTAAAAAATATCCCTTTCAAACCACTGCGGCTGCGTCAATCACACGCAGTTGCGGATTGGTCGTTCCATTCCAATAATTCAAACTAAGATGACCAGCTAAATGAATCATTTCACCAATATTTTCAAAAAGAAAATCACCAAGAGATGTCCCTACAGCACGAAAAGCTATTCCTTGCAGTTTTTTTCCTTCAACATTAGATACAATGAGGCGAAGATGTCCTTTACCAACTTCAGATAGATTCACCAATCGATGAGAGGGAAGAACAAAAACAGGTGTTGCATTCCCTGTCCCAAATGGCCCTGCTTTTTCAAGCAACTCAAACAGCGCTTCATTAACACCAGAAGCAGAAAGAGAACCATCTATACTAAGAGACTTTTTAGCATGCAACTCAGAAACCCTTAAAGAAACTTTTTCTTCTAGCCATTTTCGAAAGATTTCAATTTTTGTTGATTGAATTGTAATTCCTGCGGCCATACTATGTCCCCCTCCCTTTTCTAATAAATTTAATGTAACAGCTTCACGAACGAGTGCTCCTAAATCTATACCATTAATTGAGCGTCCCGACCCTACGCCATTTCCATCTTCTTTCAAAGCAATAGCAAAAACAGGACAAAAAAAACGCTCTTTGAGACGGGAAGCAAGAATACCAATAATTCCCGGATGCCATTCTTTATGAGAAATTACAAGTGACAAGGGTATTTCTTGATCTTGATAAAGAGAAGCAATGTAAGATTCCGCTTGTGCTAATTGAATGTTCTCCATTTCTTGGCGTTCTTGATTAAGCTGATCTAATTGTTCTGCTATTCTGTCCGCTTCATCTTTATTCTCACAGCTAAGCAAACGTGCTCCCAAAGCTTGATCACCAATGCGCCCTCCTGCATTAATTCTAGGGCCTAACAAAAAACCTAAATGAAAACTATTAAGCGGCTCCCCTATTCGTGCAACCTTTGTTAAAGCTGTTATTCCTGGATTATGCATAGAACGAGCAACTTGAAGCCCTTTTATCACAAAAGCACGGTTAACCCCCTGTAATGGGACGACATCACATATGGTTGCCAATGCAACAAGATCAAGCAGACTTAAAAGATCAGGCAGCTGCCCTTGGAATTGTTTTTTCCGCAGTAAATGATGAACCCAAGCTAACGTAACAAAAACAACGCCCGCTGCACATAAATGCCCCTGTTTAGAAAAATCATCAGGGCGATTAGGATTGACAAGAGCAACGGCTTCTTGATGAATCTCTGACATTTGATGATGATCTAAAATCACAACATCAGCACCAGCAAGCCTCGCTGCTTTTACCGCATCTGGACTGTTTGCGCCACAATCAACAGTGATAATTAACCGAGCACCTTCTTGCACAAGCATCCTCATTGCTTGTTCATTCGGACCATAGCCTTCAACAATACGATCAGGAATATAAATTTTGACTTCAATACCAAAATAACGAAAAAAACGCGCTATGAGTGCCGAAGAACAAGCACCATCAACATCATAATCACCAAAAACAGCAACCTGTTCTTGATTGAGAAGAGCCTTAACAATGCGCTCTGCAGCGCATTGCATATCCCTAAAACTTTCCGGATCAGGCATAAGCGTACGTAATGTTGGATTAATAAAAGCAACAGCCTCAGCTTCATCCACATCTCTTGCTGAAAGTACTCGAGCTAACTGATCTGGAAAACCAAATTTTTGAGAAATAGCACGCGCATTATTTATCCCTTTGACATCAAGGGCATCTAACCAAGCTTGACCACAAGCAGAAGATTCAACATTGAGAAAGTAACGAGACCACTGCATTATTGCTCATTTTATAATGGAAAACGATAAAATACAATCATACGTTAAAGATAAAATAGTCTTTTGCAACATTCATTTTAAGTTTAAATTGTCCACAAACTTCTTTTAATGAGGTATTATAATACCTTTATCATAACATGTTGTTTTATAAAGTTTTTATTTTCTCTTGACGTCAATCAAAAGACATTATATCAGAGCAAGGTGTATGCGTTAAATATTTCGCTATGGTAACAATTTTCAACGCAAAACAGTAAAAATTCCCTTATATTAAAAGGGTTCTAATAAAGGATACTTCTATGGCAACTTTTTCACAAAAGCCAACTGAAGTGGTGAAAAAATGGGTTATTATTGACGCAGAAAACCTTGTTTTAGGTCGTCTTGCCACATTTGTTGCTAACCGCTTACGTGGCAAACATAAAGCTACATTTACTCCACATGTTGATGATGGTGACAACGTTATTGTCATTAATGCAGATAAAATAGCTCTCACTGGCAAAAAATATACGGATAAAAAATATTATTGGCATACCGGCTATATTGGTGGAATCAAACAACGTACAGCACGTCAACTTCTTGAGGGGCGTTTTCCCGAACGCGTTATTGAAAAAGCGGTAGAGCGCATGATTCCTCGTGGTCCCCTTGGTCGCCGTCAATTGAAGAATCTACGTGTTTACGCTGGAAGCCAACATCCACATGAAGCACAACAGCCTGAATCTCTTGACGTTGGTGCTTTAAACCGCAAAAACAAAAGGATTGCTTGATTATGGCTGAAATTAATTCTCTTTCTGAGCTTAGCATAGTAACAAGTATTACAGAAACACATGAAAATGTTGTTCCTGTCCACGTGCAAAAGCTTGATTCACAAGGACGTGCTTATGCAACAGGAAAGCGTAAAGACGCTGTTGCACGCGTATGGATTAAACCAGGTTCTGGAAAAATCACGATCAATAATAAGGAATTTGACAAATATTTTGCTCGTCCTGTTCTTAGAATGATTCTTCGTCAACCAATTGTTGCAACAAACAGGGATACCCAGTTTGATATTATTGCAACCGTTGCAGGTGGTGGTCTTTCCGGACAAGCCGGTGCAGTGCGCCATGGCATTTCCAAAGCTTTAACGTATTACGAACCAGAACTTCGCTCAATCTTGAAAAAAGGTGGTTTTCTTACCCGTGATAGTCGTGTTGTTGAACGTAAAAAATACGGTAAAGCAAAAGCACGTCGTTCTTTCCAATTCTCAAAGCGTTAATTTCATTTTTTGTACAATGCATAAAGCCTCGGACAAAAACGGGGCTTTTTTTAACTGCTAAAACAGACCTTTCGTAGAGACAAATTTATATCTGTTAGAAGAAAACAAGAATGCAAAACAACAGATTCTCCTTAAACAAGAACTAAAAAAGTAGATCAAAAAATATCTGTAATATAACTTTAGTTATCTCATAAGCTTTTCAATGTCTTTTTCTATCATTACTTAACAAGATTTAGTCCAAGAAATGCTTTACCATTGTGATAAAATGCGGGACAGAAATAGGTTTTGACATATATTCCTCACATCCACTGGCACGAATTCGCTCTTCATCCCCTTTCATAGCAAAGGCTGTTACAGCAACAACGGGAATCGATCTTAGTTCTTCATCTCCTTTTAATTGTTTAATAACATCTATTCCAGAGACCTCTGGCAACTGGATATCCACAAGGATAAGAGATGGCATTGATGAACGCGCCAAATCTAATGCCATAAGACCATTACGCGTTTCAACGGTTTCATAACCACTCGCTTCTACAAGATCACGGAATAACTTCATATTAAGCTCATTATCTTCCACGATCATGACTTTTTTTGACATTCGTATAACTCCACCCTTCTCAGATAAAATAGAGAAATAGAAATGAATCCACATTCTCTTTGCTTAAAATAAAATGATAAAAAAAATTGTAAACCACAAAGAGACTAGAAGCTTCCAATAAAAGCTTTTTACGCAAACATTTATAATACTCATCACTATGCTTTTTCATTTCATAAGAATGAAACCCACAAATAGTCGTAAGATTGTGATCCCCTGTATTTTTTGAGTTGATATGCAAAGTTCATGGATATCTCAATTAATACATTCGCATCATAAAAAAATATCAACCACAAACTTAGCTCAAATGTGTATTTTGAAGAGGGAAAAATTTAAGTAACCTTTAAAATAGCTGATTAGTTAAATTTAATGTGCCATATATTGCCTTACCCAAAAAAATATCTTAAGGATAAACTAATCAACATCATTAAGAGTAAAATATAACTAAACCATGATTAAATATCACGGTTTAGTTATATGAAATATTCAACAAAAGAATAATTCAAAGTTAATCAAGTACAATATCTTTTAATTCAAAGCCCATGCACTATGAGCAAAAGCATCGAATGTTCTTCCACCTGTCTCTCTGCTAGGACTCGGTGGCTTTCTAGTAAAGAAATATACAAGATATGCGATTAAACCAAAAATCGCTGCCTCCATCCCCATTAAACCCGCGACTTTTTGGACATTTTTCTCAGCCCCTTGTCCTCCAAATTGGCTAATAATCATATCAACAGCTTTAATAACTCTATTTTCCTGTGTCATTACAGAAATGAAACCAGCATTTTGAAATCTACCATTTAAAGAATCGGCATTGGCTCCTAAAACCTGTGAAAAGAAAATAGCGACTGCAACCACACATACTATACAATGCTTAAATATTTTCATCATAACCACCTATTACAATGTTTAATAAAATAAATTTTTCTTTACCACCCCCTCTAAATATAAAACATTACATCATCTATCGATAACGTATATTTATATTCTTATAATAAAAATATAATACAAAACTTTAATTAATAATTTTATTTTAATTGCTATTTTTATATTATATTATATCCGTTACATATTTATCTTAAGTTTGTCAATTATTTTATTTGTGTTTTTATATTATACAATTTAATGCTAAAATGTATTAAATTAGAATTATTTTATTGTTTTTATTATAATTTTAGCTTTATTATGATAAATATTATTATATTATTACATTATAAAAATATTAATGTGTTGTTTTTTAGTTACACATATTGTTTTTATTTTTTGTATAGTACAGTAAGATAAATATTTTTAAAATTTACAAAAAACAAAAAAATACTTTATTGAAATATTCTGATAAAATTATTTTGCATTATTATAAATTGAGAAGAAATAGCTGTCCCAGTAAAAAAATAGCGTAAACTCCAGCTTAGCTCTTTGATTGAAAAAGCTAAATCAGATACAATAAGAGATAACTTTTGGTGAACGCGCCAAATCTAATGCCATAAGGACATTACACATTTCAATGATTTCACAGCCACTCGTTTCTACAAGAACGCGGAATAATTTTAATAAAGTTCATTGTCTTCCACGATTATAACTTTCTGACTTTTATATCATCCCCCTAATCCATTAAATTTACGCATTGTTTTCTTATAACTTATGAAAGTCATGGCAATAAAAAGAAAAGCGCTCAACAGAAGATATCCAATATTCCATTCGCCTTTACCAAATAACAGTGAAACGGGCAAAGAAGCAGAAAAAGCCATAGGAAGCATAAACAAAAGCCATTTTACGATGCTTAAAGGATAAATGCCTATTGGTACAAATGACAGCTCGTAAATCATTTCATGAAAATATTCGACAGGCATCTTACGGCTAATAATAAATGTTACAAAATTAAACATCATGAAAAAACAAATATTGACGATAAAAACACAAAATATTGCAACAATAAAAGAGATCCATCTTAGCTTAAGATCGGATATATTCGGTAATGATACAAATAAATAGGCACTAACATAAAGAACAAAGAGCTTGATCAGATTAAGAGGTTTACACCAACCAAACAACATCAACAACCAAATTGAAACGGGCTTTATCAAGTATGGTTCAATTTTACCATCCGCTACTTTTTCAAAAAACGTTTCAATAGAATTAGTAAAAATATTCAAAAATATTCCAAGTAAAACAAAGACAACAAAGATAAAATGGATTTCATCTCTGCTATAGTTACCGATCTTTCCTGAAAAAGAAGATATTCTATCAATAAATATGAATTGAATAAAATAATAGCATAGAGAAAGAATAAACTCCCCAGCCAAATTCTTACCATAAACAATCTGTCGGCGGATATTCAAACTGATAAAATGAAGGATTATTTTCATCTCAACCACCCGCTCCATTATATGCTTTCATCCCTTTATTCCAAGCAATATAAATTAAGAATAAAAAACACAAAATATAAGTAAAACTTCCGAAAATAAACTGCTGAAACAACGCTAAATTTTGCGTCGCAAAAAACTCGGCAGGAGCTGAGATCACGAAACGATAAGGATTAAATTGCATAAGCGGAATAAGCCACACCGGCCAAAAAGATGGTGGTAAAAGAACACCCCCAAGAAGCGCTGAACTAAGAATACTGAAAGAGAGTAATATATTGTACTCAATCACCCAAAAGCTTAATAAGGCAATTCCAAAAGAGATTAAAAAACAAAGCAATTGTGATAGAATAACAATGAGAAAAAAGAATAGAAAAGCGATGACCAATCCCAGAATGTTTTCATAGGATGAAACAAGCTTAACAACAAAAAGAGCCAATAACGGGATGCTATATAATACACTCTCCCCTAAAAAAGTAAAAAGCATTTGTGTCATATAACTGAAGGGCTTTGTAAGATATACTTCTAATTGACCTTCTTTAACATGATGAGAGAAAAACTTAATCACATTATAACCATTATTTAAGCGTCCTAGGACTAAAGCAAAAGCATAATAATACATCATATCATGAAAGCTAAAGCCATTTATGGTGTTGCCCGTATCAGAGAAAAGTGCATTCCATAATAGAAGTTGAATAACAAATGGCGAAAGTGTCCCAATGATAATATCGGTAAAAAACATTGCTCTATCACTTAGAACAGTGAGTAATCCATTCTTGGCAAAAAGAAACATGCCAAAGCAGTGGTTAGATAAATTCTTTAAATTTAACACGGAGCATCTCTTCAAGCGAGGGAGTGGATACAGAGAACGTACAGTTCAGTGCGGTTGTAATTTCGTGTACAAAACGTGCAAAATCCTCACGAGGCAGCGAAATCTCCAGCGAGCATTCTTCAGTGTTAAAGTGCTTATCCTTTAAAGGAGTAGATAATTTCAACGCAATCTCATCAATTTTTTCTACAACAGTTGAAGGTGCAGCCAAGTGTTCACAAAAAAGTGTCATTCTCACCAAAGAAGGAATGACATTTTTAAGCGCCTGAAGATTGCCATGAAACTGTTTCTTTCCCTTATGCAGGAGAATAATATCATCGACGTATCCATCAATATCTCCCATATCATGACTCGTGATGATATACCCAGTGCCGCGCTCCCTTTTCAGTTTTTTAAGAAGCTCCCTGATTTCATGCTTAGATGTAATATCAAGACCAATACTTGGCTCATCGAGAAACAACAGTTTAGGTCTAAAGGAGAGATTAAATGCCAATTCACTTTTCACTCTCTCACCCAGACTAAGCATCCGCACTGGCTTATCCATAATATGCTCAAGACCCAGCAACTCAGTGATCTCTTTAAGATCACGAGTAAAAGAAGCGCGTTCAAGACCATATAATGGTTGAACCATATCCAGACTGTAGCGTAAAGGTAAATCCCACCACAAACAATTCTTGTGACCAAAGACCACACCCAAAGACTTGAATAGATCTTTCTTCGCTTTATAAGGATCAACACCAAGGACTTTAATACATCCCTCATCAGCATGTTGTATACCAGAAAGTATTTTAATCAGTGTCGATTTACCCGCTCCGTTAGGGCCAAGAATTGCTAATGATTGCCCTAAAAAGAGAGTGAAACTCATATCTTTTAACACATGATGATTTGTATAAACCGGCTTGAAGAGAGAAACCACCTTGTTTTTAAAACCAATTCCTCTGTCAATGTTGCGATATATTTTTGAGACGTTATTAACGTCAATCAATAATGATCCCATCCGTCACTCCTAATTTCAACTTATCTCCCCTTTAAATGTTCCCATAATAACTATCTGTTTTTGTTCACTAGAAAAAACAAAAGTGTTCAAGCCCTCCCTAGAGCAATAAAACGCACCTGACGTTTTATCTCCAATTTTTCGTATAGATATTTTTCAATGTGATGAGTTCACTTCAATGAAGCATTAAGATACTAAAAACTTATTTCTTCTTTTATGAAAGATAATCTTTTGAATAAACTAAGTAAGTAGAAAAATAATTGCTCATTGAAAGGAGAACTTTTCTCATAAACCTTCATTGTATAAGCAAAGATACAAAGCATAAATCTATACTATAAGCCTATCAAATCACTTTGATAACAGAACAAACTTCCTTGACAACAGGAATTTTTTGAGAGGCTACTTTTCCTCAGCATTACTATAAAATGCCTCAATTATCTCCCATGAAAAAATTAAAATCGCCTTCACTATTTTAGTAAATATCTTTCAGATTTTATCTAACTCATCTCCCTCAACAGACACGCCTCCCCAATATATGACCTCTATAGATAATTCAAAGGAGCAGCTTCACCAGCTCAGATTATTAAACGACACACCATATCCAAAAATAACAATACAATCTATATGGATAAAGAGCTGTAGAAAAAAAACTTATGATATTCGAAAATTTCATCACTCAAAAACACAATTTTCTCATAGCAATTTACTTATCAAAAACTTTCTTCAAATGATGCCCTATTCATCTTATCAAATTTATAGACAAAATTTATATCAATCAAAAAGAACAAATGAAGTTTGTTTAGTCGGTTTCAGCATCACTCTCATTAAAAGACAAAAGATTAAAACTTTGGACCATATGAGGTGGTAAAGGTGCAACAATGTCCAATATTCCTCCTGAAGGATGAGGAATACGAATACGACGTGCATGAAGATGAAGACGATTTTGAATTCCTCCTGGTAATGTCCAATTACTATCAGAAAAAAAATACTTTGTATCGCCAATGATAGGATGATCCATATGGGCAGCATGCACACGAAGCTGATGTGTTCTTCCTGTATAGGGTTCCATTTCAAGCCACGAAAGAGCCCGCCCTCTCGTATCTAAAACGCGATAGTAGGAAACCGCATGATGCGAATCTGGCTCCCCATGTTCACAAACACGCATTTTGTCACCTTGTGCAGTCATTTCCTTAACCATCCACGTTGAAATTTTGTCCTGCTTTTTTTTAGGCACGCCCCGAACCAACGCCCAATAAGTCTTTTTTGTTTCTCGCGCTCTAAAAGCAGCTGTTAAGGACTGAGCAGCTCCCCTTGATCGCGCAACAATAAGCACCCCCGACGTCTCACGATCAAGACGATGAACCAAACGCGGCTTTTCACCTTTTTTATTGCGCCATACCTCAAGCATACTATCCATATGACGTGTTAAACCAGAGCCTCCTTGTACAGCCAACCCAGCGGGTTTATTAAAAACAAATACCTTTGGATCTTCATAAAGCAGCATTTTTTTCAAAACGGTCCCATCATCCTGCCCACGAAGTGTTTTATCCGTTATTGAAAGATTTTCCTTGTCATTAATAGGGAGAGGTGGAATACGAACAGCTTGCCCCATACAAAGACGCGTATCAGCTTTAACACGTCCACCATCAACCCGTATCTGACCAGAACGCAACAATTTTTGCAAAGCTCCAAAACCAAGCCCAGGGTAATGCACTTTAAACCAGCGGTCCAAGCGCATTCCATTTTCATCTGCCTCAACTTTTTTTATTTCTACGCCTGCCATGAAAATTCCCTTACCTGATAATTTTCTCTGCCCAATATTTTTTACCTGATAATTTTATTGATCTATTTTTGCGCCTTTATAAACACAAAAATTGATATTTTAGTTGGCTTTATCACACCATATTACAGTTAGTATCCAAAATTGCCTTTTCTTAACGTCCAAATTTTATTAGCTAAAAACTAAGCGTAGTAAAAATCAACAACCTTTACGCTTAATAGCGAATGGAGATAATTAACCGTGTCCTTATTCAAAACCTATGCACGTGTTCTCACTTACCTAAATAGAGAAAAAAATGCATCCCTTTTAATCTGTACCGCTAATGTTATGTTAGCTATTATCACTATTGCAGAACCTATTTTATTCGGACGTGTTATTGATTCTATTTCAGAAAAATCAGCTATCATTCCTACTCTTACCCTTTGGGTTTGTTTTGGACTTTCACATATTATTGCTTATGTCCTTGTTGCTCGCGGTGCTGACCGCTTAGCCCATAGACGCCGCTTAACGGTTTTAACGGAATCTTTCGAACGTATCATTGCCATGCCTTTAATTTGGCATCAACAACGCGGAACTTCCAACGCACTCCATACACTTTTGCGCGCAATAGATTCCATGTCAACCATATGGCTTGATTTTATGCGCCAACACCTCTCAACGCTTGTCGCTTTATTGGTTCTCATCCCCATAGCGTTTAATATGAATTGGCGTCTTTCAATAGTCTTGGTTGTGCTTGCCATCATCTACGTATTAATTGCACGTTTAGTGATGCGAAAAACAAAAGACGGACAAGCCGCTGTAGAATGCTACCACCACAACCTTTTTAAACATGTCAGTGATTCAATCTCTAATGTTTCCATTGTACAAAGTTATAACCGAATAAAAGAAGAAACTTCTATACTGCATCAACATACAAATGCTCTGCTTAAAGCACAAAATCCTGTTCTTAATTGGTGGGCGCTTGCCAGTGGCTTAAATCGAATGGCTTCAACAATTTCAATCGTTTGTGTTCTTCTCCTTGGAGCTTTTTTTGTTGCAAAAGGTCAATTACGAGTAGGTGAAATCGTTGCTTTTGTTGGATTTGCACAACTCATGATTAGTCGTCTAGACCAAATGAGCAATTTTATTAATTGTGCAATATCCTCACAAGCAAAACTGCAAGAATTTTTTGAAATGGAAGACTCAACCTTTCATATCAACGAACCACAAAATCTTCCTTCCCTCCAAAATGTTAAAGGCGCCATACAATTTCATCACGTGACCTATAAATTTCCAAATTCTTCTCAAGGCGTTTTTGATATTTCCTTTGAGGTTAAAGCAGGACAAACTGTTGCGATTGTAGGACCAACAGGGGCTGGGAAGACAACATTGATCAATCTGTTGCAGCGCGTATACGACCCTGCCTTTGGGCATATCTCCATTGATGGAATAAATATATGCTCGATCAATCGCGAATCTTTACGCAAATCTCTAGCAACGGTATTTCAAGACTCGGGTCTTTTCAACCGTACTATTCATGACAATATTTCAATAGGAAAAGCGAGCGCAACAAATGAAGAACTTTATGAAGCAGCAAAAATAGCAGAAGCTCACGATTTTATTCTAAAAAAAGCTGATTGTTATAACACAATGGTGGGCGAACGAGGATCTCAATTATCAGGTGGAGAAAAACAGCGACTAGCAATTGCACGCGCTGTTTTAAAAAATGCCCCTATTCTCATTCTAGATGAAGCAACAAGCGCTCTTGATGTTGAAACAGAAGCACGTGTCAAAGATGCTCTGGATTCAATACGCCATAACCGCACTACTTTTATTATAGCACATCGCCTCTCAACAGTACGCAATGCTGATGTGATACTCTTTCTGGAACATGGTTACTTAATGGAAAAAGGAAACTTTCAAGAATTGATCGATAAAGGAGGACGTTTCTCTAATTTTTTAAAGGCAAGTGGTTTAACAATCAAACAACCAGAAAGAGAAGGAGAAAATGTTATCCCCTTACATGAAGCCATAGCTTCATAAAAACGATACTCTTCATAGATCTTATGCAAAAAATCCTCCTCAATATAATAAGAGTGCTTATATGATACAAGTAAAAAGATTTCTAAAAATGCCACAATCCATCTTAGGTATTTAAAACAAATATTAAAACAGTTTAGTATTTTCTCTGCTATTGTAATTTTACTAGATTGGAACAAAAATATTTTCCTATATCTGTGCATATTGACGAGTATACATTCTCATTTAGGGAAAATATAAAGATATAAAGGTAAAAACAATTTCCAGTTTTACCCTCTTCTTTCAACTCAGCTTTACGAATTTCAAAAGGAACTAAAGCAATATCTTTTTAATAATGAATATTATTGTATTGCTTTGCACTTTTGTTTATCTTGTTCTTTATAGTCCTCTCATAAAGAACAGAAC
>NZ_JBHIMK010000319.1:0-1299 GCF_042194085.1 Bartonella sp. MU70NMGDW | reverse complement strand
ATTAAGCACACCGGTGGTTACATCGGACGGTTACACCCTGAGGGAAAAGAAAACATTCATCTTCCTCCATTCAAGCTGATTCAATCAAAAATAAACCCGTCTTCTTCCCCAGCACATTCAATTGTTCTGAAAGAAGCGACAGAAACCCGTTTAATTAATACCTTTTATTTTTCGATATTTTCTGGTTTCTTGGCGCTGCTTGCTTGCCTTTTACTGTTGAGCAGCATGTGGTATCGTGAAAGCCGTTGAAAAATCTGAAATTTCATATAATAGTCTTAAAATTCAGCTTATTTTTTTGTGTATTTTCTTGTCTTTTACAATTAGATAAAAACATTGATCTATAATGATAATTTATCATTATTGTCATATTGAGTTATTATTCCCTGTAGGGTTTTTCTTTTTTGTAATACTTTCTATATTAAATTAATTAAAATCACTCGCTTGCACATCATTAAAAGAGATCTGTATGAATAAACACCATTGAAGAAAAGAGTAAAGTACCTCTTATGAATCCTCTTAAAGCAAGGATTTTCACAAAATTGGGAGGGAATAGTATGATGGTTTTACTTTGCACCTTGTATAAATGTAAAATGGTGGCGCATAATAAGCCTTATAAACGAGACTTTTCATAGAATTGAGAACTTTCGTGAAATGCGATCAAGCGCACTGGGAAATATCTCTTCAAAACAAATATATGAATGTACAACACAATGATATTTTATTTGGGATCTTCTTCTTGAATCGTTCTGTTTTGCGTGAAAAAATCTCCCGTTAAAAGCAATACATGGCAGCGCAAAACCGTAAAAACTCCTCATAAATACAATACGTTCTTTTGCATTTTATACTGAATAATTAGATTTTTTATGATAATGTGTGGTCGTATGAAAGCTGTTTAAAAGTCTTAAAACTTTATGACCATCATTTTAAAGTCTATCCCATCATAGAAAAAACATATCGGCTACCAAGAATGATATGTTGTATTATGTTGTTCTTTTCATAAAAAATACAATACAGCGTTAATTCTTAAAAGAATTTTCTCATATTTTCAACAAGCTATTTTTCATTTTACAATCCTTCTTGCCTTTAAGTATCAACTTATCTTATGCTTATTATCTAAATCATTTTTAATACTCTACGAGCTTTTATGTTTTATCTTGCCCATATATCGGATGTACATCTTTCCCCTCTCCCGCAACCTTCCCTTTTTGAACTTTCTGGAAAGCGTCTTACCGGTTATCTGAATTGGCAAAGAAAACGTAAGAGTCAAATGGTAACAAATGTCCTAGAAACTTTAATAGA
>NZ_JBHIMK010000318.1:0-1309 GCF_042194085.1 Bartonella sp. MU70NMGDW | reverse complement strand
AAAAATAAAATTCATACTGTCCCTATTATTGTAGAAGCGGGAGAACAATCAAAATCATTTTCAACCCTGCAAGTTGTTATCGATCAAATTCTTGCCGCGCGTTTAGAAAGAGGCGACTGTGTTATTGCTTTTGGCGGTGGTGTCATTGGCGATTTAGCAGGATTTGCTGCAAGTATAATCCGCCGTGGTATGAACTTCATTCAAATGCCCACAACGCTTCTTGCACAAATTGATTCCTCTGTTGGTGGAAAAACAGGCATCAACAGCCGATATGGCAAAAATCTTATTGGTGCTTTTTTTCAACCGCAATGCGTTATTGCTGACACCTGTGTCCTTGATACCCTATCACTGCGCGAATTTCGTGCTGGTTACGCGGAAATGGTCAAATATGGACTCATTAACCAGCCTGATTTTTTTGAATGGCTTGAAAAAAATGGACAAGAAGTCTTTTCTAATGGCCCTATACGAACAGAGGCCATTGTCCGCTCATGCCAATTTAAAGCTGACATTGTAGCACGTGACGAACACGAAACAGGAGAGCGCGCACTCTTAAATCTCGGTCATACATTTGGACACATGCTTGAAACAGCAACCGCTTATGACTCAAAACGTCTAATTCACGGTGAAGCTGTATCAATTGGAATGATTCTAGCGCATCAATTTTCTGCTCAACTAAATTTAATAAGCCCCGCACTTACACAACGCATTGAAGCGCACTTCAAATCTATAGGATTGCCTACACAATTAAAGGATATCCCAGGGTGTCTACCAGATTCTGAAACTTTAATGACTCTCATTGCTCAAGATAAAAAAGTTTCTCAAAACAATTTGACCTTCATCTTAACACGCGGACTTGGTCAATCATTTATTGCAAAAAATGTTTCACCAGATGCAGTTTTTACTTTTCTGGAACAAAAATTAGCAGAAATCCGTTAATTCATATTGAATATAATTGATTCGTTTTTATACTTCTATTAAAGGTTAAATATGATGATGTCTGCGTAGCTCAGTAGGATAGAGCACAGGATTCCTAAAGAAATTGGGCACTTTAAGGAGAAATTCTCAAAGTGGATCTGCTCAAATTCGGGGAAAGCTTCATGGGAAACTATATGCCAATCCCGAGCCAAGTCTCTCTTCAAATGAGAGAAAGGTGTAGAGACTGAACGGGCAGCACCTAAAAAGCTAAAAGCTTCAAGGTGAAGAGACAGTCCAGACCACAAACAGCCGATAAGGCTGGCGGTGAAAATCGAAGTGGTATGAATCCTGGGGTCGCAGGTTCGAATCCTGCCGTAGACACCATCGTATCAAT
>NZ_JBHIMK010000317.1:0-1315 GCF_042194085.1 Bartonella sp. MU70NMGDW | reverse complement strand
ATAAGCGTCTTAAACGCTGCATATGAAAAATTCCCCTTCGCGTATTCTTTTGAGATTTTTGGTGTTATGAGAGGGAGCGCTTTTTCCTCAAGTGTATGGATAGTTGTATCAATCGTTTTGTGATACTTTTGAAAGGTTTTTGTTGTAAGAAATGCCAAATGTTCTGTTGTGATTGTTTTCATGTATATTTTCTTTTTTCATTTATTTTTGGAAAGCTTTTCTGATGTTTCCTTTGTTTATTATCTTGTGCTGTAAAGTACTGGTATTAAGGGCGCTGATATGAATCCCATGAGTGGTCAGAAAATGGATTTTCTACAAATTTACTTTGGATAAAACTTTCATTCTTTGAGGTGTAAGGAAGAGGTCAAAAAGAAAAACGTTGCTTAAAATTGTTGGTTTTTGTCCTTTAACAAAGTTGTTTGCAAGAGCGCTTTGATGAAGGTCGTGGATATGGCGGGTGCGATCGCTCTTGGTTTGCGGATGGTGTTGGTACTTTTCATACACAGTACTCAGATTGGTGAATCTATGGGCAAAAGCAGTCATCAAGAATTTTTCTCCATTATGTTTTCTTATTGCTCCATATGAACATCTTGCCATATGAACATCTTGTCTGTGTATTTTTGAAACAAAATGTTTTTTTACTTTGTATTGTTGCTCTTATTGTTTTGGTATTGTTGCTCTTATTGTTTTGCGCTTCTTTAAGATCCTTAAGAGAGGAAACCCTTTCTTATGTTGACAAAAAGCCTTTTTTCAGCGCTTTATCGTTAAAATAGAACACTTTATGATATCGTAAAGGGGGGAAGGCGTGTATAAGAATGATTTATTTATTTTGATTTATATCTAAAATGTTTTTTTAGAAAAAGTCGATGTTCTTGAGTGTGGGTATTTTGAGAGTTCTTGTCTCAAAGATCAACCTTTTGTTTTTCTTAAGTCTTGATATTGGTGATTAGCTTTGTGAAATGTTTTTGGTTGTTTGTAGGGGATAAATTATAAACAAAAAAGCTTTGTAGGAATGTATTTGCAGACTTTCCAAAGTGGAGATGTTGGTTTAGTTATAGGTGGTTTGAGGAGGTGGCATTTTTATAAAGATGATGGGCGTTGGTAAAGCGATATACAAAATACAAAAAGGAAAAAACACGGATTTTTTTTATCATGTTTTCCTTATATGTGTGAGGAAGCGTTCAAAAACTTTTTGTTAAAGGTCTTTTAAAAAATAGAAATCTATGTTGTTTTTGTGGTTGTTCTTTTCATAGTCAAGATCTCATAAGAGGAGGTTAGTTTTTCTTTTGTGGGGCAAAGCGGTTTTTTGCAGCTG
>NZ_JBHIMK010000316.1:0-1315 GCF_042194085.1 Bartonella sp. MU70NMGDW | reverse complement strand
GCTAAAGCAGTTAAGCCGATTGCAATCCCTTGGTCAGCCTTCGTCTGCGCTACCTGCCCGTAAACAATAGCATCATGAGCTTCTCCCTGAGCTCGTTCACCATGGACAAGAGGATTACCCAAATTCCCATCCCTAGTCATTTGACCGCCCGTTACAACTCTTGGAGTTAAAGCTGCTCTTGTGATTTTTTTACTTCCAACATTCATATCAATTGAACGTATCGAATCGCTGGTTTCTGCCAAAACATTCACTATAGGACTATAATCGCTTACACCAGTAAGAGTTTTGGTTAAAAAATTTGCATAGTCATCAGCAACACTTACCTTGGATGTCAAAGCAACATTCAGCGCTGTTAAATAATTTTCCTGTGATGAACTAGAAGAATCCAAATCATTCGAAAAAACAGGGGAAATACTGGCTGAAAGTGCAGCTATTGAAGTCAAAGATAGAACTTTAATAAAAGGAAAACGGGAAATTTTTAAATCGCTTCCCGCTAATTTTGTATATAATTTTTTCATAATGAACTCCCCAATGATAGAAATAACTATAAACACAAAAAAGACACATTTAAACGCTATGAAGTTCTTTAAATTTGGTTTTTCTGAGCATATTCAAAAATTTGGTACCTGACTAAAAAGATGGAAAAGTTGTGCTTTTAGGTTTTATGGTTAACGTATTTTGCTCTTTTACATTTCCTAAGAAAGTAATTTTTTTAAAGTGGTGATTGGTTTTTTTAACCTTTAAACTTATTGGTTGTTTTTTGCAAGGGGGAGTTAGTTTAGTATATTGTTTTTATAACTTCTTCCAGTAAAATTGAAATACATTTGAATGTATACTTTTGTCTTACTAGGAAGCTTTTTAATAGATTTTTAGAGAGTGAAAGGTTTTTTTATCTGTAGATTGCTACAGATTTTTTAGATTTAAAAATTAAAGAAGAAAATAATCAATTATAATTTATGAAAAAACTCGTTATCTTATTTTGAAATAAGAAGTTTACTTTGTTGAAAGTGTACGGTTTTTTGTTTTTAAACCTATATTTATCATTATAGCGCTTATCAATTTATATATTTACATACGTAAAAACAATCCACCCCTGCCTCATGAGACAGGGGTGAAAGGGGTTTATGTATTTTGTTTATTATCAGTTCAATGTCATATTGAATCCCGCACCTACACCCCAATGACCTCCAGAAGTTGTTGCGGATATGTTAGAGCGGTATTTTCCATTTTCTGAGGTGTAACCTGCACCAAAGGCAAATGCAGACTGACTACGCCATAAACCAGTACCAAATCCAACGCTTAATTTTCCAGGTGT
>NZ_JBHIMK010000315.1:0-1318 GCF_042194085.1 Bartonella sp. MU70NMGDW | reverse complement strand
TAAGAAGAAGTGTTATAACAATACTACTAGAGTATTTACGGTGTTTTACAGTTTTTTTTCGGGTCGTCTTTCGTTTTTTTGTCATCATTTTTATTTTCAGTTGCGTTTATGTTTCACAAAGAAACGAATGCAAATTAGTTCTTACTTTTCGCTAGAGAGAAATGCATTTACATTATTGTTTTTTCCTTTCAAACTCCTAGAATAAGCAGCTTCATTCTATGAATGTATAAGTTGATCAATCAACAAGAGCTCTTATCAATTTTCATTAATTTCAGATTTTACAAATCTTTCAATATGTATAAAGAGAACATCGAATGATTAACGTTCAAGAGCATTTTAGTGTTTGCAAACTGCATTATCACATATAATCATCTCAATAATAATATCACGTTATTCTTCATTTTTGGCGCAGGTGTTTGCCTATCATTTAAAAACAAGTTAGAGACTATTTTTCTATAACGTTAAAAAGATAAGAGTCATTATATTCTTTACAATTTACATATATAGGGTTACTTTTCTGTAAACGGTTTGGTGAGAATACTGGTCTCTTAAGGTTATTATATTTTAGTGGAGCTACTTTTGTATCAATTAAATTGATGTTTACAATGTTATAGAAAAACTTGTCTTGAGATATTGAGATGGAGTTATAAGAGATGAAGCTATTGTTTGATCTTTTGATCGACATATTGATCATGTTGGTGATGTTCTAGTAAAAGTTTTATAGATAATATAAATATTTTATCACTACTAGAGTCAGAATAACAGAGTCTGACTCTTTTTAGCCTTTTCAACTAAGCTAAGATGATGAACTATTATTTAAAATAAGTATGTACACAATATGGAAAAGAAATTGGACTCTGTGTTTAATCCTTATCTCATTGCTACACTTTCTTGTGGAATAATTGCTACACTTTCTTGTGGAATAAAAGGTTATAAATGTGGGGGGTACATTTCTTAACTCTTATGCACGATCATGGTTATATCTCTCACTTTTTATCATGGTATGTTCATTAATATGATCAGCCTGTAAGTGTATAATTGGGATGTTAAATTTTTACTGAATAGACAATGTATCCCATTTTATACAGCGGCATTGTGCCATATTTATAAAAAAGCCAATGATATAGATCCAATAAATGAATACTCAATTTTATAAAAAACAAATTTTATAAATTGTTTATAAAGAAACAGTGTATAAAATGCTTCTTTTATTGTATTTACCACTGCGGTACATTGATTGCCCATGATACGTTTTTTAATCAAATTATCATTTTTTTTATTTTTTATTTTTGTCATTATTTCATTTTTTGTAGCAGAT
>NZ_JBHIMK010000314.1:0-1319 GCF_042194085.1 Bartonella sp. MU70NMGDW | reverse complement strand
TTAAAATTTGATCCAGCAAGTGCTTCTGCTCCTTTTGTGGCAACTTTAGTAGATGTCATGGGCATTATAATCTATTTTTCTGTAGCTTCCCTCATTTTGTCAGGAACTCTTCTTTAAACATGTAAAGTAAAAACTCTTTCTTCTGGAAAAATCTTGTCGTGTAACCTAAGATCTTTCCAGAAGAGAATAAACTTTATTATTTGTTTTCTAGCGCATCGCTCCATAGATAATTTATTATTTTTTATTGAATAACAACTCTGAATATCGTAAATTTACCTCATCATAAAGCTTTTTATATTAAATCAATTGAAGTCATCTTCTTGCCTGTCACAAACGAGATTGTATGTATAGCTGAAAACTATTCAAGAAAAAAATACTTCTTATATCCTCTCTCTCTCGTATCAAAAACTGTTGCAATATTGACAGCTGAGAAAGAATAATAATCATGATGCTATAGGCTTTATATTTCTTCACAAAGGCATTGATAGTATACTATTCGCGTATATTATATCATTTATGAGCCCTATCATGAAATGGATGTAGTGTACGTTAAGAAATCTCTCTTAAGTACATGTATATGCAACAGCAAGTGTATTCTGTTTAAAGCGTTCTGTTTGGCATGAAAAGCATGCTCCTATTAGAGAATGCGATAAACAAAAAGTGAGGCAATGCACTATCTCCATAGTTTAAAAGATATTGCTTAAATGCTTTTGAAATCATAAATTTGGCTTAACGGCAAAGATGGGAATTTTCTTTTGATGCCTTCATATTCTTTCTAAATAAAACTGTATTCCGGTTTCATAAATAAATCAAACAGATATAACTCTTGCCCCAATCTGGCATACAAAAACTAGAACTTCTTATAAAATTCTTAATCGTCTCAATATTTACCTCAAATACACGGTTGCATTAGATCTGGATTTGGATTGACACGTTATAGAATAAGAAAAAGCTTTATTTAGAATAAAAATGTTGTACAGTTGTCAATAAATTGGCTATGGACTGAGAGATATTCCGGATTTTATCAATCTCTTCGTAAAACAACAAAAATAATACGGCTAGCTTTATACTTACTTACTCTTACAAGCGTTCATATAAATTCCTTGCGTCATATTGATAACAATCAAATTGACGGTGATTTTTATGGACAATTCTTAGCTCGAAAATAGAACATACGTACTATAAAATCCTTTTACGAAGCTCTGGCAATTGAAGCTTAATAGAGCCTTAAAAACTCGGATGAATAGTTTTGCCATAAAAATATTGCCTCCATCTTCCAAAATTATAAAAAAACATGTAAAAGGTTTTTTAATAGTCAG
>NZ_JBHIMK010000313.1:0-1327 GCF_042194085.1 Bartonella sp. MU70NMGDW | reverse complement strand
TTAAAATTTGATCCAGCAAGTGCTTCTGCTCCTTTTGTGGCAACTTTAGTAGATGTCATGGGCATTATAATCTATTTCTCTGTAGCTTCCATCATTTTGTCAGGAACTCTTCTTTAAACATGTAAAGTAGAAACTCTTTCTTCTGGAAAGACTTTGTCATGTAACCTAAGATCTTTCCAGAAGAGAATAAGCTCCATTAATTTATTTTCTAGCGCACCGCTCCATAAACAATTTATTATTTTTATTGAATAACAGCTCCGAATATCGTAAATTTACCTCATCATAAAGCTTTTTATATTAAATCGATTAAAGTCATCTTCTTGCCTGTCACAAACGGGATTGGTGTATAGCTAAAAACTATTCAAGAAAAAAATTAAATACTCCTTATATCCTCTCTCTCGTATCAAAAACTGTTGCAATATTGACAGCTGAGAAAGAATAATAATGATATGCTCTATAGGCTTTATATTTCTTCACAAAGGTGTTGATAGGTATACTATTCACGTATATTACATCATTTATGAGCCCTATCATGGAATGGATTTAGTGTACGTTCAGAAAACTCTCTTAAGTACATGAATATGCAACAACAAGTGTATTCTGTTTGAAGCGTTCTGTTTGGCATGAAAAGCATACTCCTATTAGAGAATGCGATTAACAAAAGTGTGAGGTAATGCACTATCTCCATGGCTTAGAAGATATTGCTTAGATGCTTTTGAAAGCATAAGTTTGGCTTAACGGCAAAGATAAGAATTTTCTTTTGATGCCTTCATCTTCTTTCTAAAAAAGACTGTATTCCGGTTTCATAAATAAATAAATAAAACAGATATAATTCTTGCCCCAATCTGTCATACAAAAGCTAGAACTTCTTATAAAATGCTTAATCGTCTCAATATTTACCTCAAATACACGGTTGCATTAGATCTGGATTTTGATTGACAAGTTATAGAATAAGAAAAAGCTGTGTTAGAATAAAAATATCGTACAGTTGTAATAAATTGGCTATGAATTAAGAGATATTCCGGATTTTTATCAATCTCTTTGCAAAAAAACAACAATAATACGGCTAGCTTTATACTTACTTACTCTTACAAGAGCTCATATAAATTCCTTGTGTCATATTGATAGAAATCAAGTTGACGGTGATTTTTGGGATAATTCTTAGCTCAAGAATAGAACATACGTACTATAAAAATCCTTTTACGAAGCTCCAGCAATTGAAGCTTAATAGAGCCTTAAAGACTTGGATAAATAGTTTTGCCATAAAAATATTGCCTCCATCTTCCAAAATTATAAAAAAACATGTAAAAGGTTTTTTAATAGTCAG
>NZ_JBHIMK010000312.1:0-1333 GCF_042194085.1 Bartonella sp. MU70NMGDW | reverse complement strand
TTGCCTTATTTTTCTAAACGATGGAGTGATTGGCATATTGTTATAGTGGGGCTTTTGTTTGCCTCCGTTGCTATGCTGGGCTATACATTCGCGACGCAGGGGTGGATGGTTTATATGGTTTGTATGTGTACAATGCTTGAATATCTTGTTCATGCACCTATACGTGCGATTGCTTCAGCGCAGGTACCGACAAATGTACAAGGAGAACTGCAAGGAGCGATGACATCTGTTATTTCGTTGAGTTTAACATTTGGTTCTGTTTTTTATGTGTTTCTTTTTGAATGTTTTACAGATAAAAATGCACTGTTTTATTTTTCAGGTGCTCCTTTTGTTGGAGGCTTTTTTCTTCTTGTCGTTGCAACAGTTATTTTTGCCTTGCGGGTACGTTAATTTGTTGAGAGAGGCCGGTACGTACTATTTTGCTAGAAGAATGCACAAGATAAACAAAATGTATCATTTTATAGGCAGAAAGTTTTTTGTGATATTTGTTTAACAAAGTGTTATATAAAATATCGATATATCCTTCTCATTTAGTGCAAATAATTTTTTTTATTTTGTGATATTGTTTGTATAGGGGAGTCCGTATTTTTTCTATTGCTTGCAAATTAATATCCAGTGCTAATGCAGCAGCATATTGAAAACAAAAGATTAAAACGTATCTGCGTTAGATGTATCAGTATTGTATGAACAATTCCAAATTTTATATGGCAAATTGGAAGTAAAATATTGCGTATATTTGTTTGCATAACTTCTGGAATCGAAAGAAAACCTCATTTTGGAAGAATATATAAAGTTGTAAAATTGAAAAGCCGTTTCCTGTTTTGATATCACTTTTTTATTCGGCTTTACAGCTTTCAAAACCATCTAAAGCAATATCTTTTAAAAAGTAGAGAGTTATTGCGTTGTCTCACACTTTAATTTTTTTATTCTTTAATAGGAATTACGCTTCTTATGCAAAATAGAATGCTTAGAATTGTATTGTGAATCCAATACTTATTTGAAGGTTAGGCACTTTACTCTTTTTAAAAATGGTTTTTATCGACACACTTATCTTGCTTGGGGGGAGAAGCCAATGATGTTGATGGATACGACCTTAAGAGGAGAGGAATGAGAAAATTTAAGCTATTCAGTTCTCTCATTTTAGTTGCAAAACGATAAATAATAACACTTATTCAATAAGTTGTGTGTATAAAAATAATATAGTTTTTGCGTAGGAAGATGATATAATTTGAAGAACAGAAGCTAGAAGGTGGGACATTTTATTTTAAGATATTTTTTTATAATTCATAATGAGATCACAGAAATGCTGAAAGAGGTAGTGGCTATCTTGTGG
>NZ_JBHIMK010000311.1:0-1334 GCF_042194085.1 Bartonella sp. MU70NMGDW | reverse complement strand
TCGTATCTTTATAACAAATTGATTTGACTTTACGCTCTACTTTATGGGCATAATGTGCCACCAAAGGTGTTATAATAAGTGCTGCTTGTTTTTTCAAAACGTCAGCAATGCGTCTTGGGAGGTATTCTAATAGACCATAAACAATAATTTGAGGTTTTTGTTCTGCATCCCCTGTAATAATTTCTGTTACCCCACGCCCTTCTCTATGCTTTATGGTATGGGAAACACCTAATAAAGGAATCATTGCCCCCTCTTTGAGATAAGCCTTTTCATGAGAGATTTGTATACGAGCAAGACGTGCCTCAATCCAAGATCGATGCTTTTCAATAAAACTTTGAATCGTACAGAGACTTATCGCTGGTGGTGTTGTTACACAAATCTCTTGACTGCTGGTATCAATACGTAAGGTAAGACGGCGCGCATACTTATTTTCCCGCACCCGTACAGGTACAGAGCGATCAGAAAAAATAAAATGCTGTTTAGAAATGCTCATATATTTTTATCTTCATCAATAAATGTACCCCTTATTTTGCATTAATCTGATTAATAAAAGATCTCAATACTGTTTCAAGGCAATCTAAATCTTGTGGACGAGAAAAACGATGATCTGCATCACGAACAAGTGTCAATGTTACATCATGGAGAGGCAAATGATCAAGTAAAGTCAATGTATGTTGATAGGGAATATCTTCATCTTCCATCCCTTGTAGAATATGGACTGGACACCCAACATCAATGCATCCTTTCATAACACAATTTTCGCGCCCATCTTCAATTAATTTTTTTGTAAAGGGCATTGGCTCTGTATCATCAACAGCAGGTCGTTCAATATAGCCTTTTTCTTCCAAAATCTTCCATTCTTCTGGGCCTAATTTTGGTTCCACCAATGTTTGTGTAAAATCAGGTGCTGGAGCAATTAATATCATACCAGCAAGCTTCTTATTTTTCTGTGCTAGTATCATAGCAAGCCTTAGCGCAATCCACCCGCCCATAGAAGAACCAATCAAAATTTGTGGACCCTCACAATAGGTTTCAAAAGTCGCTAAACTTTCCTTAACCCAACGCGAAATTGTTCCTTGAAAAAAATCACCCTCAGATTCTCCATGTCCAGAGTAATCAAAACGTAAACAAGACAAATCATTCTTCTGAGCAAACTGGTCAACCAACGTTGCCTTACTTCCCAACATATCGGATTGATAGCCAGGAAGCCAAACCAAACCTAGAGATTGGCGCCCCTTGCGATGGCGTACTGCAAGAGCGGTGTTCTCAAACGAAAAAAACTGACAAGGAATATTTTGATCCATAATTCTTTATCCTCCATAAAACGATTTCTT
>NZ_JBHIMK010000310.1:0-1336 GCF_042194085.1 Bartonella sp. MU70NMGDW | reverse complement strand
AAGAAATCGTTTTATGGAGGATAAAGAATTATGGATCAAAATATTCCTTGTCAGTTTTTTTCGTTTGAGAACACCGCACTTGCAGTACGCTATCGCAAGGGGCGCCAATCTCCAGGTTTGGTTTGGCTTCATGGCTATCTATCCGATATGTCAGGGGATAAGGCGATGTTGGTTGATAGTTTTGCTCAGAAGAATGATTTGTCTTGTTTACGTTTTGATTACTCTGGACATGGAGAATCAGGTGGTGATTTTTTTCAAGGAACGATTTCACGCTGGGTTAAAGAAAGTTTAGCGGTTTTTGAAACTTATTGTGAGGGTCCACAAATTTTGATTGGCACCTCTATGGGCGGGTGGATTGCGCTCAAGCTTGCTATGATGTTAGCACAGAAAAATAAGAAGCTTGCTGGCATGATCTTGATTGCGCCAGCTCCTGATTTTACACAAACATTGATAGAATCAGGGTTGGGTCGAAAGGGGTGGAAAATTTTAGAAGAAACAGAGCATATTGAACGATCTGCGATTAGTTATACGGAGCCGGTTCCCTTTACAAAAGTATTTATTGAAGATGGCAGAGACAACTGCGTCATGAAGGGATGTATAGATGTTGGATGTCCAATCCATATTCTACAAGGGATGGAAGATGTGGAGATACCCTATCAGCATACTATGACTTTACTTGATCATTTGCCTCTCCATGATGTAACATTGACACTCGTTCGTGATGCTGATCATCGCTTTTCTCGTCCGCAAGATTTGGATTGCCTCGAAACGGTATTGAGGTCATTGATTGACCGGATTAATGCGGGAGAAGGGGCAAATTCATTGATGATGAAGATATAATGTATGAGCATTTCTAAACAGCATTTTATTTTTTCTGATCGCTCTGTACCTGTACAGGTGCGGGAAAATAAGTGCGCGCGCCGTCTTACCTTACGTATTGATGCGAGCGGACAGAGGATTTGTGTAACAACACCACCAGCGATAAGTCTCTGTACGATTCAAAGTTTTATTGAAAAGCATCGGTCTTGGATTGAGGCGCGTCTTGCTCGTGTACAAATCTCTCATGAAAATGCTTATCTCAAAGAGGGGGCAACGATTCCTTTGTTGGGTGTTTGCCATTCCATAAAGCATAGAGAAGGACGTGGGGTAACGGAAATTATTGCAGGAGATGCAGAACAAGAACCTCAAATTATCGTTTATGGTCAATTAGAATACCTTCCAAGACGCATTGCTGACGTTTTGAAAAAACAAGCAGCACGTATTATAACACCTTTGGTGGCACATTATGCCCATAAAGTAGAGCGTAAAGTCAAATCAATTTGTTATAAAGATACGA
>NZ_JBHIMK010000031.1:0-22518 GCF_042194085.1 Bartonella sp. MU70NMGDW | reverse complement strand
TCTCCTAAACTTTCAGGTTTTCTAGGTGGTTTTTATGCAGGTTCTAATATTGATCTCGGTGATAACTTTATTTTTGGTGTCGATACGGATTTAATGATATCTGGTAAAAAACACACAAAGACCATTACCATAGGTGCGGCTGATAACACTACAATAGAAAATGCAGTCGTAAGATCCCGCAGATCCACAAGCCCACAAACGCTTCCAGCCCCAAAAGCACTACCATCAACAGGAACACAAACACAAAAAAACGCCTCAGGAACATCCGCAGTAACAAACACTGGGTCAAGAGCATCCGCCTCAGAAGCATCAACAGGAACACTCAAATCAACAGCAACATTACCATCAACGCCAGGTGTACAAACACAGCAAGCTTCTTCAAAAAAAACTGTCCCAGCAAAACCTGCACCAACAGGATCCTCCTCAGTAGGATCTGCACCAGCAGGATCCACAGTAACAAGATCTGCCACATCTGGAGTAGGAGCTTCAAGAACACAGCTAAAATCACCACAGGTAGAAACACAATCAGAAGCAACAAAAACAGCGCAATCGACAACAACGGGTAGTGTTAGTTTAAAACAACCAGCTGCGACATCTAAATCAGTACCTAGCTCAGAGACGAGATCAGCTGTAGGAGATCAGTCATCAGGCGTAAGGGCAAGTGAATCAAAAGCGTCTGAAAAACCAGTTGCTATAAAACCTGCATCTTCTACCTCATCAACAGGAACAGAAGCAAGCCAGACCGCAGCAAAAGCAGCTACATCGGTACAATCAGCATCGCAATCATCAGCAGCAGAAAAAACAGTACCGAGCGGAGGGAGACTTGTACTCGCGAGATCAGGTTCAACCTCTGAGTCAGCAAAAGATTCCAATGGAACAAGCGGAGCCCAAAGCGGAGCTCATCATAGCGCCCATGGTAGTGGAAGTAATGCTAATCCGCATGGTGCTTCTCATGGAGGTGGGCATAGCTCTGGCGCTCATGCGCATGGTACTAATTCACATGCTTCTCGTTCTCATGGTGGACAGAATGTGGCTGGACATGGTGCACAAAGTACACAAGTGGTGGATAAGAACAATTCCAGTGCATATGGTATAGAACAAATGAAAAAGCTGGCTTCTGAACTTGGTCTTGATCAAGAGGATGAAGTTGAAACTTTAAGTCATACTTTCAAACAAAATTGGGGTGGTGCTACACGGGTACGTATTGGTTTTGCTGCTGATCGCTTTATGCCTTATCTTGCTGGTGGTATTGCTTATGGGCAGTTCCAAGACACTGTATCAATATCCGTTAAGGATGAGGATGGAAGAGTTGTTTCTTCTAAGAACTTAGCTGATGAAACAAAAACCATGATTGGTTACACACTTGGTGGTGGCGTTGATTTCTCGCTTCTGGATAATGTGATTGTACGTGCAGAATATCGTTACTCTGATTTTGGTAAAAAGAAATTTGCAAAGGAAAAACTTGAAGTTAACTACAAAACCAATGATTTCCGCGTTGGTGTAGCTTATAAATTCTAATTTTTTAAAGAGTAAATTTCTAAGAGGCTCCACTATTAGTGGAGCCTTTATTTTTTAAAAGATCACTTTTTGGTTTCTTTTCTTGTGAATTTCATGATAAAGCCCATAGAGTGTGATGATATATTTTCCTGATCGCTGCTTAATACGAATGATAAGCTCGGCTTTCCCTATAGATAAAAACCAGAGTTGCAGGGTTCAGGGAAGTTATGCAAAAATGAAATCGTAAAAGTGGACAGGAATATTTCACAATGACTGTGAAAAATGAAACAATAGATTATTCAAAAACTCTTTATCTCCCACAGACAAATTTTCCTATGCGTGCAGGGCTTCCGCAAAAAGAGCTTGAATTGATGGCGCGTTGGGAAAATATGGGGCTTTATGCGCAATTGCGCCAACAAGCAAAAGATCGTCCATTTTATATTCTTCATGATGGTCCACCTTATGCAAATGGACATATTCATATTGGGCATGCTTTAAACAAAGTTTTAAAGGATGTGGTTGTCCGTTCATTCCAAATGCGCGGTTTTAATGCAAATTATGTACCTGGTTGGGATTGCCATGGGCTTCCAATTGAATGGAAAATTGAAGAAAAATATCGAGCACAAGGAAAAAATAAGGATGAGGTACCGCTTAAAGAGTTTCGTCAAGAATGCCGTGAATTTGCACAGCATTGGGTAACCGTTCAAAGTGAAGAATTTAAACGCCTTGGTGTCATGGGAGATTTTAACACGCCTTATACTACAATGGCTTTCCATGCAGAAGCACGCATTGCCAGTGAATTGATAAAATTTGCTATGTCAGATCAGATTTATCGTGGTTCCAAGCCGGTGATGTGGTCTGTTGTGGAGCGTACGGCTTTGGCAGAGGCTGAGATTGAATATCATGATCATGAATCAGAGGTGCTTTGGGTTAAGTTTCCTGTTTTTGAAGCAAATTCTGATGATTTATATGGTGCTTATGTCGTCATTTGGACAACAACGCCGTGGACAATTCCAAGCAATCGTGCAGTGAGTTATTCTTCACAGATTTCTTATGGTATTTACGAAGTTGAAAGTGCTGAAAATGATTTTGGTCCTCAAGTGGGAGAAAAGCTTCTCTTTGCAGACGCTTTAGCAATGATTTGTACAGAAAAAGCCAAACTTGTTTTGAAGCGTTTGCGTGTTATTTCTGCTGAAGAATTGAAAGCTCTTGTTCTTTCTCATCCACTCAAAGGTTTGGCTGGGGGGTATAACTTTAAAATTCCATTGCTTGATGGTTCGCACGTAACAGAGAGTGCTGGTACAGGTTTTGTCCATACAGCACCAAGCCATGGGCGTGAGGACTTTGAAATTTGGAATGATTATAAGTCCTTACTGGAGCAAACGGGGATTGATACGTCTATACCGTTTCCTGTTGATGATGCAGGGTTCTATACGAAAGATGTTCCAGGTTTGGGACCAGATCGTGAAGGAGGACCTGCGCGTGTTATTGATGATAATGGAAAAATGGGTGATGCCAATAAAGAGGTCATTAACGCTTTAATTAAAGCAGATCGATTGTTTGCACGGGGGCGTTTAAAGCATTCCTATCCCCATAGTTGGCGTTCAAAAAAACCCGTTATTTTTCGCAATACACCACAATGGTTTATTTCAATGGATAAAGATTTTGGGGATGGTTCAACTTTACGTAGTCGGGCTTTGGAAGCTGTTTCAAAAACGCGTTTTGTGCCGTCTTCTGGTCAAAACCGCCTAGCTTCTATGATAGAAGATCGTCCTGATTGGGTTCTTTCTCGTCAGCGTTCTTGGGGTGTTCCTATTTGTATTTTTGCGAATGAGGATGGTGTTATTCTAAAAGATGAAGGTGTGAACGAGCGTATTTTACGGGCTTTTGAAGCAGAAGGGGCAGATGCATGGTTTGCTGAAGGAGCACGTGAACGTTTTTTAGGTGAGCGTGCACATGAGCCTTGGGTACAGGTTTATGATATTTTGGATGTTTGGTTTGATTCTGGAGCAAGCCATAGCTTTGTGTTGGAAGATAGGGCGGATTTGAAATGGCCTGCTGATGTTTATTTTGAAGGTTCAGATCAACATCGCGGATGGTTCCAATCTTCTCTTTTGGAAAGCTGTGGTACGCGTGCTTGCTCTCCCTATAAGGCAGTGATCACACACGGTTTTACTTTGGATGAGAATGGTAAGAAAATGTCTAAATCTTTAGGCAATACGGTTGTTCCGCAAGAGATCATTAAAACATCTGGAGCTGATATTTTTCGTCTCTGGGTTATGACAACTGATTATTGGGAAGATCAGCGTTTAGGCAAAAAAATTCTTCAAACAAATGTGGATTCGTATCGTAAACTACGCAATGCAATTCGTTGGATGCTTGGAACTTTAGCATATGATGATGGAGAAGAAATATCTTATGGCGCACTGCCGGATCTTGAAAAATTTATATTGCATAGGCTTTTTGAACTTGATCAGTTGATTAATCGCGCTTACGATGAATTTGATTTTAAAAAGATTATGCGTGCATTATTGGATTTTTCAATCATTGAGTTATCGGCATTTTATTTTGATATCCGCAAGGATTCTCTTTATTGTGATGCGCCTTCATCAAAAAAACGCAAGGCCTCCTTGCAGGTTGTCCGTGAGATTTTTGAGCGTATGGTAACATGGCTTGCTCCAATGTTACCTTTTACTATGGAGGAAGCTTGGTTAGAGCGTTACCCAGAAAGCCAATCGGTGCATTTGGAACAATTTCGCTCTGTACCAGAAGAATGGCAAAACCAATCTTTGTCTGAGCGTTGGAAAAAAATTCGGCAGGTCCGTAAAGTTGTTACAGGTGCTTTAGAGCTTGAGCGCGTTGATAAGCGTATTGGATCCTCTTTAGAAGCTGCGCCTATTGTTTTTATTTCCAATCCGGCTTTACGGGAAGCATTAGAAAATGTGGATATGGCGGAGATCTGTATTACCAGTGCACTCACAATTACGCAGGATACAATACCTTCTGATGCTTTTACTTTGAGTGATGTTGAAGGTGTTGGTGTATATCCAGAGAAGGCATTAGGAAAAAAATGTGCTCGATCATGGCGTTATACACAAGATGTTGGGAGTGATCCTGCCTATCCGGATGTATCTGCTCGTGATGCAGCTGCTTTGCGGGAATTGCAGATTCTTGGCAAGATTTAAAATTTTAGATTAAAGGAAAGAAATGCAAGTAAATTTCTCATATTGATGAATATAGTTTTTTGTGGTACGAGAAAAATTCCGTTGTTTTATCTGCAGGGGGGAAATTTGTGTATGGACCGTTCTCTCATAAATAACGGGAATATTAATCAGCCATACACCTAGGGAATGGAATAGGCAGTGAGAAAACGTGAAATAAAAATATTTCCAATAGGAATTTTAGGGATGTGCTTTGTTTTGACGGGATGCAATTTATCCGCTCCTACCTATGGTACCGATAAACCAGTTTCGATACAGTTTTTTGAAGATGTTGCTAATATTACTTCATTAACACCAACAAATAACAGCAGCCAGATTGTTATGAAACCTCATCCAAAACTTGTAATACCAAGCCCTAGTTCGCGCGGATTTTTGCCGGTGCCGCAACAAGATAGATCTGTCAATGAAATGGCAGCATCGAAGAAGCATCAAGGAAATACTCCTTTTCCTCACAAAGGATCGTCAGTTAATGGTGCAGGTTCAGAAAATCCTTCACAGTTGAATGCAAAGCAACGACAGGAATATTTACGTCGTCAGAGAGCACAAGTTGGAAGTTCAAAATACCGTCGCTATCTCACTGAACCACCTTTAAGTTATCGCCAACCGGCAAAAACCGCACCTATTGGTCGATAGGGGAAAAACAAAATATTTAAGTAAAGTATTTTTCCAATTACTTATGGTACCAAGCTCTCATTTACGCACAGTTATAATGCTGCTGTAGGAGGGGCGTTATTCTCATGAAATAGCAATATGACAACAGCATCGAGAGAGTCATTATGCGTTTCCTAACACGAAGAATTTCTCAAGCTCATTTTACAACATCGCTTATGTGGATAGTATAACGTAAAATCTATTGAGCTTCACCATCTTTATGCTTAGGAAGGAGAAATCTGATACCATCATTTTATTTTCCAGACTCCAATGTTGCGACAATTCTTGCATTTGAGAGCCTTCATAAGAGACATTTTTAATCTTTTCTAAAACGTTCTTTATCTAGACGATAATCCCGCTTATGATATGCAAGAAAGTGATTTTTATTGCTTCAATGTAATTTGAAATGAGAGTATATCTACGATATGTTGGACTTTATATTTTATTATATAAAATAATGAATTATTCTTATGAATGAATGTATCATCTAGTAGAAGCAATATGCAGGATTAAAAGAGAGAAAAAATGCTTTGAAGTAGCTTTTGCTATATATATCAGAAGTATTAATAGTCTTGTTTGAGAAATAGGATAGTTTTTAAAGAGTGAAAGTTATGGAAGAAGAATTTTTTTTAGTATCGCTTTTGTACAAAAAAATCTTTAAGTAATTGAGCAGCTTCTTTTTCTTTAAAACCAGAATAAATGTCAGGTTTGTGATGACAGGTTGGTTGCTGATAAAAACGTGGACCATTTTCTATAGCACCCCCTTTGGGATCATTTGTTGCATAATAGAGACGTCGTATGCGTGCAAATGAAATGGCAGCAGCACACATAGCACAAGGCTCAAGTGTTACATAAAGATCGCAATCAGGAAGCCTTTCGCTTTGCAATGTTTTGCAAGCCATACGGATTGCGCGCATTTCTGCGTGTCCTGTAGGGTCATATGCAGATTTTATAAAGTTACCAGCGCGTGCAATGATAGCTTTTCCACGTGTAATGACGGCACCTACGGGAACTTCATCTTTTTTTGCAGCCCCTTGCGCTTCTAAAAGAGCTATTTCCATGGGCGTCAAAGTCATAATATTCTTTCTACTGAAGGTATAGAAAATCTAAAGGTTATCTCGATAAGGAATGCTATGGAATGAATAATTTATTACGCTTTTATAATGAAAGGAATACCTCTATTTTTAAAGAGTTTAAAACAAACTTGCAAGTCGACAGATACATTATTGTCGTTAAAGGATAGAAAATGATAAATGATTATGCTACTTCCTTTTTCAGGATAAGCGGTATGGTGCATGTGAATAATTTTCTGAACATACTGGCAAAGATTGGTTTGAAACGCAAATGAATGAAAATAATGAGAGTGAACGAATTGCTAAAAGGTTAGCGCGTGCTGGTATTGCTTCGCGTCGAGATGCAGAAATGATGATTGTTGCAGGTCGTATTTCTGTGAATGGTACAGTCGTGACAACGCCTGCTTTTAATGTTAGCCGCTCTGATGTTATTAAAGTTGATGGCAAACCTTTACCTCCTATAGAACGAACGCGTTTATGGCTTTACCATAAGCCAGCAGGCCTTGTCACCACGAACCGTGATCCTGAAGGCAGACCTACAGTATTTAGTAACTTACCAAAAGGAATGCCGCGTGTTCTTTCTGTTGGAAGGCTTGACATTAACACGGAAGGTCTTTTGCTTTTAACCAATGATGGTGGCTTAGCGCGTGTATTAGAGCTTCCTGTAACAGGATGGGTCCGCAAATATCGCGTCCGTGCTCATGGAAGAGTAAAACAGAGTGCGCTGGATAACCTTAAAAATGGTATTGCGATTAATGGTATTTTTTATGGTTCGATTGAAGCATCAATTGAACGTGAACAAGGATCTAATATATGGCTTTCTGTCGCTTTGCGTGAAGGAAAAAATCGTGAAATAAAGAATGTTTTAGGGGCATTGGGATTATCAGTTAATCGATTAATCCGTGTATCGTATGGTCCATTTCATCTCTCTGATTTAGAAGAAGGAGCCGTGCAAGAGTTAAAAGGGCGGATGTTACGAGATCAGTTGGGGGAGCGTTTGATTATGCAAGCCAATGCAGATTTTGATGCTCCTATTCTGAAACCCTTTTCAAATTCTGCAGTTGTTGCAGAAAAGCAAAGCCAGAAAGATCTTTCTGTTGCAAATGATGGTTGGGTTTTCTCAAGTGAAAGGGCGATACGGCGCCGACCAAGAGATGGTTCTGTTGAACATAGTCGCGCGCAATTAAGTACAAAGTCTCATGAGAATGTAAAGAAGGAGAAAAGTGAGGAAGGAAAAGCAGAGCGTTTTCTACCGCGTTCTCGCCGTGCTAATGTTTGGATGGCTCCTGGTGCGCGTCCCCAGAGTACACGTAGAAAGCCTTCCTATAGTGAGGAGAAATCGCATGATCATAAGAGCGGTTTGGATGGTAAAAAATCCTTTCATCGAGGCAAGGAAAAACTAAAAGAAAGTCCGTCACACAAAGAGAAGAGGGGAAGTTTTGTTCAAAAACGTGGCAAAACATCTTATGACGAGACGCATCCCTTTGGTAAGAAAGATCGCTTTTTCAAGGATAAAGAGAAAATGATAAAAAGTGGACATGAGGAGCATTCTTTTGAGAGAAAGAAAAAGGTAAAATCGTTTGGTGGTGCTATGAAAAAATCTAAACCACATAGGGATGGTGCAAAAACTTCGAAGCGATTTGGAGGCTCACTTGCGGATCATAGGCGGTAAATTTGCTGGTCGTGTTTTGTTTTCGCCTGTTAATCAGTCGATTCGCCCAACGAGTGATCGTACACGTGAAAGCCTTTTTAATATTCTTTCTAGCCGTGAAGAACAATTTTGGACCAATAAACGCATTCTTGATCTTTTTGCTGGTACTGGTGCTTTAGGCATCGAAGCACTTTCACGTGGAGCAAAGGCGGCTGTTTTTGTTGAAAACTCGGTTGAGGGGCGTGGGTTGCTTCAAAAAAATATAGAAGCCTTTGAATTACAGTCGATAGGACGGATTTTGCGTCGCGATGCGACCAAACTTGGCAATATTGGCACTATGCTTCCATTTGATGTTATCTGCGCTGATCCTCCCTATAGCCGTTGTTTAGGGGAACGTGCTTTCGTAGAAGCTTTGCGAGGGGGGTGGGCAAAAGCTGATACACTTTTCATACTTGAAGAAAAGAAAGATACAATGATTCATTTACCTGACGTCTTTTATCTAGATGATGAGCGTTTTTATGGTGAGACAGCAATACGTCTCTATAAATTACGATCGCTTACATCTTGAGAAAGTTCTTGTTTTTATCCGGTAGGATGAAAAAATGCTTCTTTACAGTTTTCTTCATTTTATATGGTTTTTAAAAGGTTAAGCAGAAAGTAAATAAAAGATTTTGATGTTAAAGAAATTGATGAATTTTTATTTCATTATGTTTTTTGTCTCAATCTCTTATTTTTTTTGAAGTTTTTTATAGCCTCAAGAGCGAGGCTTTTACAATATACGCCCTTTCATATAGAGAGGCCATCTCTTCTTCTGTCTAGCCAAAAATTGCTTTGAGGTATAATGCTATTGGACCTAAATAGAAGTATGTATTGCT
Source organism: Bartonella sp. MU70NMGDW (assembly GCF_042194085.1). NCBI lineage: Bacteria > Pseudomonadati > Pseudomonadota > Alphaproteobacteria > Hyphomicrobiales > Bartonellaceae > Bartonella > Bartonella sp. MU70NMGDW. The sequence continues at coordinate 13,550 of NZ_JBHIMK010000031.1, read as the reverse complement.
GCTAATTTTTGTAAGTTATATGCTGATTTATTAATTTTAGCTACATTAAAAGTGTAACACATTGTCAAAGCTGTAATGTATTATTAGCTTTCCTATCGATGAATGTTTTTTCTTTAATAGATATATATTTCACGACAACAGTTATGATACCTTTTTGTCTAATTTCTTTCGGCTGCACATTAATCATCAACATCTCATTAGCAGCTGAAAGCTTTCAACTATGCAGTCTGCATTTATATCCTAAATAGTGCGTAACTTTTATCTTTGTTATTGTATGAACTTAAAACAGATATTTTCTATTTAAGGTAGACAATAGTGTTCATTTGTACTGAACATTTGTGTGTTTATTTTATTAATATCGCTTAGTGAGTTAATCATTATATTAAGTAAATCTGAAAGTATTAAGTGTGTTATCGTTATTACATTTTTAAGAATAATTTTTATATTATTCTTAAGCAATAAAACTAAATGATTTCTAAAACAGGGAAGATTATCATGTTTAAATGGATATATAGCGAAGAAATTAACACAGAAGCGAGTGCTGAGCAAATTTGGGCTATATGGGAAGATGTGGCATCATGGCCTTGTTGGGATAGTGAACTTGAGTGGGTAGAACTTTCTGGTCCTTTCAAAGAAGGCGCTACAGGACGCATGAAACCTAGAAAGGGACCTACAGTAACTTTTACACTTGATAAAGTTATAAAAAATGTTTGTTTTTCTGATTATGCTAAACTTCCTTTTACACGTATGAGTTTTGATCATGAATATATTTGTTCAACAAAATCGGGTTCTTCAAATAACAAAATTCGTCATACTGTAACCATGTCTGGTTTATTTTCTCCTTTCTTTGGAATGATTATTGGGTCAAAAATTAAGTTACATCTTCGGGATGCAATGATTGAAATGAGCAGACGTGCTCTTACTGAAAACAAAATCATCTCGTAAGGGGGTGCATTTATAAAGAAGTTAATACCTTTACAAAGGCGCAGAAACCTTAGTCTTGTTAGAATGAAATCAGTTATGAGTACATAGCAAATCGATGAGCTATGATCTGATTTTTCATTAGTCGTTGAAATCGAGTCAAATCATCTAAGAAAATTAATTTTGCACCAAAGATCTTATAAAAGTCATTGAATTTTATTCAATATATAAAAGCTTATAAGGTGCGCATTTTTACTGAAAATAAAGAAAGTTGTAGAAGCTTATTTCTGCTCTTGTGAATCTGCAGGTCGATATTGTCATGATATTTGCCAGTTTCTAGTATTGCGATAGTTTTTGATTTGGGAGCATTCATAAAAGGCATTTTGACTTCTTCTTAAATAGGTTTTATCAATATTACCTCTATTCATGATGTGAGAGCGAACAGTTGTGATTTCTTCAACATAAATAAGTTTAAAATGGAAAAAACTTAATGGTATTTGATTCTTTTATGAAAATTAAAAAACGATCAATTATGATTATAAATCAAAGTGTTTTTTTGATTAAAAGATGATCACTTTTCTAGAGAGTGCAGCTCTAAAAGGCTCTAGCTGATAAAATAAAACCTCCCTTAATTTCCGTAAAATTAATTTCGTATCATTGTATATATTTGGTTTAAATGTTTAAAAAAGCGATTTTTTAAAATGCGTACAGATATCCCAGTTTCTGCAAATATTTTTTTATCTATTAAAACAATTATGAGCGATAAACTTGCCAAAATTAATTGGAAGAATACGCTTATTGCAGATTGAATTGAACGATAAATACAACTTTGAGTTTCATATAAAAGTTTTATTAATTATCATTTTATGACAATATTACGCTTCTTTATTTTTTAATGGAAGGGAAAGAGTATAGTTCTTAAATCAAAATCTATCCTGTATTTTGGGACTTTTATTTTAGGAAAAAGAAGTCAGTCAAATTATGCCTGTTTAATAACAAAATAACCGATTAAGGATGACACATGAAAAAAAAGAGATGCTCTCGATTAGACGCATTAGAAACGAGAGAGAATGTTATGATTATAACTTATTTCTGATAAATATAAAAAATGAGTTCTTTATGATATTGCCTCCATGAGAGTAAAGAAGTTTATGACTGATCATTTTGTTGAAACCATAATGAAAGAAAAATTTTTATTCCATTTATGTTTTTTTGTTTACAAGATTGCCATCTTATTATGAGAAAGTTTATAGAAGCAAAGAAGTATACACAAATATAAAGCATTTTCTTAATTCTTGCTTGGAAATTAAAGAGTGCTATAGGAATGAAGGAAGTTATCTGACTATCCAGAGGACATAAGGCTTGTGACTTAAGTCATTTTATGCTTTTCGAATTTTTGAGGATTTTGGCTTAAATTCAAATGTTATTGCTAGACCTTTTGTTAATTGCCAAATTTTCGGTTGATTTGATTGTCAGTACAGATTGGGTTTTCTAAAATGATAAGGGGCAATGAGAAATCTTGAAACTAAAGAAATTTTACGACATATTGCGTCTTTTCATAAAGAAGCTAAAAAGGAAATTATTCGATGCATTAAAAGAAAAAAATGCATGAAATATGCGTAATCTTATGAATAAACATACAAGAGTTATATTCTGATTTATATAAATTTGTCAGAGTGCTTATCAATGTAAATAATAAAATATTTCAGGGAGTCTATAATGACTGACAAAAACCAGATTGAGAAAGCTGTTTCATTGGTTGAAGCAGCAAGGCGTTCTGGGGCAGATGCTGCTGATGCCGTTATTGTTCATGCTCATTCTACCAGTGTATCAGTGCGTTTTGGGAAAGTCGAATCAACAGAAGCAGCAGAGAGCAATGATTTTACTCTAAGGGTTTTTGTTGGAAAAAAAGTAGCAAGTGTTTCTGCTAATTTAGCGTCTTATCCGCAAGAACTTGCGGAACGTGCTGTTGCGATGGCTAAAGCTTCTCCCGATAGTTTATTTGAAGGTTTGGCAGATAAAGAGTGTCTGGTTAAGTCTCCTAAAGATCTTGATCTTTTTGATGATTTTGTGCCAAGTAGTCATTTTTTAACAGAAGATGCTTTAAAAACAGAGGCAGCAGCTCTTGATGTTAAAGGTGTAAGCAATTCTGGTGGCGCTGCAACAGCTTATGGTCGGAGTGGGTTTATTCTTGTGACCAGCGATGGTTTTTGTGGAGCCTATCGCTCCAGTTGCTTTTCACGTTCTTGTAGTGCTCTTGCAGGTGAAGGAACACAAATGGAGCGGGATTATGATTATACAACAGCCTTACATTTTTCTGATTTAGAGGCAGCAGAAACTGTTGGAAAGAATGCAGGGTTTGGTGCTGTCCGACGTTTGGGTGCAGTTCGTGCGGCGACTGGGGGTGTTGATGTTATTTTTAGTCCGCGTACGGCTCGCGGAATTGCAGGGCATATTGCATCTATGGTCAATGGAGCCTCTGTGGCTCGTAAAACGAGTCTTTTACAGAATTTCCTAGGCAAGGAATTGATGAAGCCTAATGTTAATGTAACCGATCAACCTTTGCGATTACGTGGAAATGCTTCTCATCCTTTTGATGGAGAAGGGGTAGAGGGGCAAGCACTCAATATTATTGAAAATGGTATTTTAAAAAATTGGCTTCTTTCATCAGCTACAGCACGTGAATTGGGACTTAAAACAAATGGACGCGGTGTGCGTTCGGCATCATTAGTGCAGCCGACAAGTACAAATTTTGCTATTGAACCAGGTTTAGTATCGCCTTGTGATATGATAAAAGATTTGCGAAATGGATTTTATGTGACCGAATTATTCGGTCATGGCATTGATTTTATTACTGGTCAGTATAGTCGTGGGGCTTCCGGTTTTTGGATTGAAAATGGTGAAATTGCTTATCCAGTGAGTGAAGTAACGCTAGGTTCTGATTTGCTTCATATGTTAGCACATTTAACACCTGCCAATGATATTGATCGGCGTTATGGTACGGCGGCTCCAACATTGTTAATTGAAGGGATGACACTTGCAGGAAAATAACACGCATCATTCTTCTGATTTAAATCTTTTGCGTGATGTTTGTCGAGAGGCAGGAGATTTAGCAATGCGGTATTTTGGATGCACGTTGGATGTTTGGATTAAAGAGGGTAATTCCCCAGTCAGTGAAGCAGATTTTGCTGTTGATCATTTTTTGAAAGAGAAGCTTCTTGGAGCGCGTCCAAATTATGGATGGATTTCAGAAGAAACAAAAGACAATCGAGAACAACAAGATTATGAACGCTCCTTTGTGGTTGATCCTATTGATGGAACACGAGGTTTTCTTTCTGGCAGTCCTTATTGGTGTATTTCGGTTGCCATTATTGAGAATGGGCGTCCTATTGTGGGCGTTCTACAATGTCCGGCTCAAGGAGACATTTATGCAGCTGTAACGGGTGGAGGGGCAACATTAAATGGGGTAAAACTTCCTCGTTTAACTTCGGGGGGGCATCGAAAATATAAAATTTCGCTTGATAAATCGCTCGCACAAAAATTACCAGATGATTTTCTCAATCGAGTTAGTCTTTACCATTATCTTCCTTCTCTTGCTTATCGTATTGTCCTTGTTGCTCAAGATGAAATTGATATCGTATTAGTTCGTCCGAATTGTCATGAATGGGATATTGCCGCTGCTGACCTTATTTTGCAGGAGTGTGGAGGGTGTTTTTTATCGCTTGATGCCCCTTTACTATCTTATGGAATTGAACCTTACCAATATGGACTTTTAATTGCTGGTAAAAATAATTGCTGTCAAGATATGATAGATGTTGTTCGTCAAACAAAGTTAGTTTAATCACGTAAAAGCGCGCTAAAATAATCTAAATGATATGGAGGCACATATGACTGAAACCAAAGAAAAAAAACAATATTTACATCTTGTATTTGGTGGGGAATTAAAAAATCTTAACAGTAATCAATTTAAGAATCCTGATGATTTAGATGTGGTTGGTATTTTCTCAGATTATCAATCGGCTAAAGAAGCATGGCAGGCAAAAGCACAAAGCAGTGTAGATAATGCATTACAACGTTATTACATTGTAGATTTGCATCAGTGTCTTGATGCTGAGTTAGGCGATGTAGAATAAAGCTTGAATATTTGGTCATCATAGCTTGTAGATTGTTTCACGCTTTTGTTTAGTCGTCCTTTTCATAGGTACGTTCTTTGGGTAAAATAGAATGCCGTAAAAAAATATGCTTGTTATTTAAAATTCATATGTTTTCTTAAGGAAACATCTTTCAAGGCACCCAAGCACATTTCATAATGGTGTTCGTGCAAGGTATAAAATCCATTGTTGCACCACCATCTTTACGCTTAATAAAAATGCAAGACAGTTCTATTAACCTATTTACAACAGCAATATTATCATGACGAGCGATCACTCGAAGTTTATGATTATATTGTGAATAGTCACTCTGCTTTTGAATGGAGTATGAAACATTAATGCGTTCAGATTAATAAAAAGAGTAGCATTATTAATGATACCAATTACTACTTCGTTGAGATTATTAGCACTCCCTACTTATCCATTGGAATTTTTCCAACAAGTTATCACTATAAGCTTAGAAACCATGAAAGTCGTTAGAAACTTACCAAAATTAGAAACTTAGAAAAACTGAATAGATTGATGAAGTTAATTTACCTCATAAGGATTTCTTGAGTACTCGTTTAAAACTACAATCTATAAATTAATCATTTTGCGTTGATTATATACAACCTTAAAAGGAATAATATACCATGCGATTTCCTGAAAAGAGAGGATTTAAAATTTTGAAAACTCTTATTTAAATTGCTTTAAGACTTTTAAGAAATTTTCTATTAAACAAGATTAGATTTTTCTGGATTACCTTTAAGAGATTATATCACAATTTAAAATGAGAACTTTATACCGCTCAAAAGTTTTTTAAGATTAGTTTTACATATTCATTTTATTGAAATGAAATCATAGAGATTGGGCTTTCTTTTAAACATATTTTATTTGTTGTATTTATATTAGGTTGTAATGTCTATATGGATTATTTTTTGAAAAATTGATAATACCTAACATATGTAAAAATAAGTTTTTTCTCTAAAATATCAACGTGCAAAATTCAAATTTTTACTAAAATCATAAGAAGTATTTATTCAGTGAGCTGAAAAAAATTGATATAATCTATGTTATAGGTTGTATGATATTTATCATTTATATTCTCAAAATTATAATCGACTGAAATGTAGCTTTGTTATTTTTTGAGTAAGACTTTTCATAGGGTGCAGAATGAAGTGATACAAAATTTCATTAAAAGAGATTTAAATAATGTGTATATGTTATCTTTATAGGAAAATTTTAAAAAAATATGGCGATAAAATTACGTTTTTTGTCCTTTATGTATTGAATTTTCTCATGGGTGAAGCGTTTTTTATTCAAGATATGGATGATATTAAAAAAATATGGATGTAACTAATAGTGTTGATGAATTTTTTAACAAAATAAGCATATAGATATCTTAAAGTAGCTGGATGAGGTGATTTAAATGGTAGAATTAAAGGCACATACGGCTCTTTTAAGCTATCGGATGATTGGTTTTTTCTTATGTCCTGTTATTCCTTTTTATTTGTTCTTTCGTGCTATTCGTGGAAAAGAAGAGTGGTGTCGCAAAAAAGAGCGTTTAGGTAAAAGTTCTCATGTACGTCCCCAAGGTTCGTTAGTTTGGTTGCATGCAGCAAGTGTTGGAGAAACACTTGCACTTGTTCCACTTGTAAACTATATTTTATCATTAAAAATCAATGTGTTAATGACAACTGGGACTGTAACATCTTCTACTCTTGTGAAAAAACATTTTGGTAATAGGTTGATTCATCAATATGCTCCTTTGGATTTAGATTTTGCAGTGCGCCGTTTTATTAGTCATTGGAAGCCTGATCTCGTCTTGATTTGTGAATCAGAAATTTGGCCCCTTCGTATTAAAGAACTTGCAAAAATGCGTATTCCGCAGATTTTGGTTAATGCCCATATGTCTGAACGTTCTTTTAAAGCTTGGCAAAAACGACGCGTTCTTGCCAAACATATTTTTAAGGATATTGATTTGGCGATTGGTCAAAACGAAAGAGATGTAGCTTATTACCATACACTTGGTGTAAAATCTGTTACGTTTTCTGGTAATCTCAAGGCTGATGTTTTTCTGGTTGAAAATCAAGCATTGCTTGCACGTTATCGTAATGCTATCGGCAATCGCCCAGTTTGGGCAGCTGTTTCAACGCATGAAGGGGAAGAGGAAATTGCTTTTGAGGTCCATAAGATTGTTAAAAATTATTTGCCAGATTTATTAACAATTATTGTGCCTCGTCATCCTGAACGTTCAGAAGATCTTATCAGAAAATGCGACAATAAGGGATTACGTTTTATTCGTAGGAGTAGAGATGCTGTTCCAAACATGAATACCGATATTTTATGGGGAGATACAATTGGAGAAATGGGTCTTTTTCTTCGCTTATCGAAAGTTTCTTTCGTTGGTAAGTCGTTATGTGGAAATGGTGGACACAATCCATTGGAATTGGCTTTGCTTGGTTCCGCTATTTTGACAGGGCCCCATGTTTCAAATTTTCAAGAGATGTTCGAACAATTTTTAACGCATGATGCAGCATATATGGTTCAAGATACAAAACAGCTTGCTATTCAGGTGTATAAGCTTTTAACAAATGAAACATTGCGACAAGAAATGGTTGATAAGGCTCATGAAGTGGCGACAAATATGGCAGGTGCACTTGAGCGCACATTAAAGATTTTAGATCCATTTTTACAACCCCTTGTAATACAAACAGGTTTACGTCAGCGTCAGGGTAGATATGCATATTAGCGCCCCCCATTTTTGGTGGAAAAATAAAAGCTTTTTGCGTTTTGTATTAGCTCCAGTTTCATGGGGGTATGGTTATTTTTCAAGTCGTTTTATGGCAAGACAGCCTCCCGTGATTGATTTGCCAGTTTTGTGTATTGGAAATTTTACATGTGGCGGTGCGGGTAAAACGCCGGTTGTTATTGCTTTTACCAAAGTGGCTAAAGAACTTGGTTTCGTACCTGGTGTTGTATCACGTGGTTATGGTGGATCAGTTAAAGGGGTACATCTTGTAAATGAAAAATATGATACTCCACACAATGTTGGAGATGAGGCACTTTTACTTGCACGGCATGCTTTGGTAGCTGTATCACCTAATCGTTATGCAGCGGCACAACGGCTGAAAAAAGAGGGATGTAATCTTATTTTAATGGATGACGGATTTCAAAGTCGCCGTCTTTATATGGATTATACGTTACTCGTTGTTGATGCGATGCGCGGTTTTGGTAATGGAGCTGTCTTTCCAGCAGGACCTTTGCGCGTACCATTAAAAACGCAATTTTCTTTTATGGATAGTGTTTTATTGGTTGGTCACTCCGATGCGCCAGATAATGTTGCTTTTCTTGTGTCTCGTACTGGAAAGCCTTTATATCGTGCTCATCTTAAAGCCAGTGCCTCTGATGAGGTTTCAGGAAAATCATTTTTGGCATTTGCTGGGATTGGCAATCCAGATAAATTTTTTAAATCTATTAAAGAATTGTCTGGTCATGTGGTGCAAACTTACATATATCCAGACCACTATTTTTTCACAGATGAAAATTTAAAAATCCTTATACAAAAGGCTAAAATGCACAATTTATGGCTAGCAACAACAGCTAAAGATTATACCCGTATACAGACAATTCACACGCAAAAAGATTTGAAAAATCTTATTGTCTTTGATGTGAATGTCGATTTTGTTCAAAAAGACTTCTGTCGCATGGTCCTTGAGGAGGTCATGACCCGCTTTAGAAAACGTTCCCTTGAGTTTTCTTGTCTAAGAGGCAAAGGCTAAATTTATAGCTTTCGAGGGTTTATTTTTCTTTTGTTTTTAACAATTGCTTGAGATATGGGTTGCACTCAAGTTCGCGCTTATAGGAGATTTCACAACTAGCATATGCTTCTTGGCGGTGATGATTCCAATATTTTAAATCATCTATAGGGATCTTTTGTCCGCTAACAGCACAAATGGTATAGGAACCATATTCTATAATGTCATATCCATTATTAGAATAATGAATTTTTGCTTCGCGTTCACTATCGGAAAACATTATAACTCCTTTTTACTGATACAAGAGATTCAGGAAAAGTGCCATAAGATATATTATAAAGTCGAGAGTTAATTTAAAAATATTTTTCTTGTCAAAATGGTTAAGAGTTTATTTTCTGCCAAAAAGCCGTTCTATATCTGCCAATTTGAGTTCAATATAAGTAGGGCGTCCATGATTACATGTACTTGTATTGGGTATTGCCTCCATTTGTCGCAACAGTGTGTTCATTTCTTCGGGGTGTAAAAGGCGCCCAGACCGTATTGAACCGTGACAAGCCATCGTTGCTGCAACATAATCAAGCATTGCTTTTAAATTGTTTGTTGTATCATATTCAGCGGCTTCATCTGCGAGATCTTTAATAAGGGCTTGGACGTTGATCTCTCCTAACATGGAAGGTGTTTCACGCACAACAATTGCTCCTGGTCCAAATGGTTCTATTCCTAATCCAAATTTTTGCAAAGCATCTTTGTGGGTTAAAAGGCATGTTGCATCCTCTTCAGAGAGTTCTACAATTTCAGGAATAAGTAATAACTGTGAAGGAAGCGGTTTGGAATAAAGTGCATTTTTGAGTGCTTCATAAACCAATCGTTCGTGAGCTGCATGCTGATCGACAATGATCAAACTATCTTGTGTTTGGGCGATAATATAGTTTTTATGGATTTGTGCTCTGGCCGCTCCTAATGGATAAGATAACTCTTCTGATGAAGATGTAGTGTTTGGAATGTATGCATCTCCACTTGGTATATTTAAGCCCTCCATAATAGGAGTAGCATCTTCTTTTAAACCAGAAGAACTAGTAATATCCAATGGTTTGTGAACCATTGAAGCGGTGGCAAAATGATGAGGCTGTGGGCTATAAGAAGAGGACTGGTACGTGTTCTTAAAATTGCCTAACGGTTGTTGTGCCAATGGTTTTTGTATTTGAAATGCAGCTAGCGTTGCTTCAGAACGGGTTGAAGTAGGACGAATACCAGATTGCTGTAATGCTTCACGAATAGCTCCAACGATCAAACCACGAATTAATCCTGGATCACGGAATCGTACATCAGCTTTGGCTGGATGTACATTAACATCTACCTCAGCAGGTGGGAGATCAATAAAGAGAATAGCGACAGGATAACGATCTCGTGTCATGACATCAGCATAAGCGCCTCGGATAGCGCCCCATAGAAATTTATCACGCACGGGACGCCCATTAACATAAGCAAATTGATGAAGGCTGTTATTTCGGTTGAAGGATGGCAAACAGGCAAAACCCGTTAAGCGCACTGCTTCGCGTTTAGCATTCAGTGCGATGCTATTAGGGGCGAATTCTTTTCCCATAATTTGCGTAATACGTTGTAATTGTCCTTGAATATTATTTTCTGTAGCGGACAGTTCTATAGATGTTCTATCTAGTCCTGAAAGAGAAAAGCGGATATGTGGAAATGCGATAGCAATTCGTTTAATCATATCGCTAATAGCATTTGTTTCAGCCCGATCGGTTTTCATAAATTTTAATCGTGCCGGCGTGACAAAGAAAAGATCACGAACTTCAACAATTGTTCCAAGGTTTGCAGCAGCTGGTTTGGGTCCTACAATTTTTCCTGCAGTAACGGAAATTTCAGCAGCGCTCTCAGCATCTTTTGTTCGTGAAATGAGTTTAAGTTTAGCAACAGAACCAATAGAGGGGAGGGCTTCTCCTCTAAACCCAAGGAAGCAGATATTGTGTACGTCATCGGTAATCTTTGAGGTACAATGGCGAGAAACTGCTAAAGTTAACTGATCTGCAGGAATTCCATAACCATTATCACTCACCTTTATAAAATTTTTTCCACCATTTGCTGTAATAATTTCGATGCGTGTTGCACCAGCATCAATAGCGTTTTCAACAAGTTCTTTGACAACATTTGCTGGTCGTTCAATAACTTCACCAGCGGCGATTTGATTAATAATATTTTCGCTAAGATGGCGTATAATCATAATAAATTCTAACAGGAATCTTAAGGCTTCTATAAAAAATTATGATAACATCATTTGCGCGACATTCAAGAATAAGAGAGTATGGAAGGTATTATTTTTACAATACCTCCTATTTTATTTTATGTTAACAAATTGGTTGGAAAAAACAGAAAAAATAGTTTTTATCACCTTAAAATAGCTTGCACCAATTTATCATCTAGGTCAAAAAAGAAACAATGTAAAAAGGGAAGGCAATATATATGGCGCGTATAAGCGGTATTTTAGCAGATAGTGATATACAAGCTCTGATTGAGAATAACTTTCTCAAGGCTCAGTATCCATTTGATAGATCTCAAATACAACCAGCAAGCCTTGATCTTCGTTTAGGGGAGAAAGCTTATCGTATACGTGCTTCTTTTATGCCGGGTCCTAATACAAAAGTTTTGGATAAGCTTGAACGGTTAAAGTTGCATGAGTTTGACTTACGAGACGGAGCCGTTTTGGAAACGGGGTGTGTTTATATTGTTCCTCTTTTGGAAAGTTTAGCTTTACCAGAATTTTTATCTGCTGTTGCCAATCCCAAAAGTTCTACAGGCCGATTAGATATTTTTACGCGTGTCATTACGGATAACGCTCAGGAGTTTGATAAAATTTGTGCTGGTTATCATGGTCCACTTTATTTGGAAATTAGTCCACGCACATTTCCAATTTTGGTGCATAAAGGCTCACATTTATCACAGCTTCGGTTTAGAAAAGGGCAAAGTTATTTAAATGAAGTTGAGTTACACACTTTGCAAAAGCAAGAAACACTGATATCGGAGGATCTTCCTAATATTAGCGCTGGTGGTATTGGTCTTTCCATTAATTTAAAGGGAGACGAAAACGGGCTTATAGGTTATCGTGGTAAACATCATACAAGTGTTATTGATATTGATAAACGTGCTGTTGCCCACGTTTTAGATTTTTGGGAACCTCTTTTTGATCGTGGTCAAAGGGAGTTGGTTCTTGATCCTGATGAATTTTATATTTTAGTTTCACGAGAGTCTGTTCATGTGCCTCCGCTTTATGCCGCAGAAATGACTCCTTTTGATCCTTTAGTTGGTGAGTTTAGGGTGCATTATGCAGGCTTTTTTGATCCAGGATTTGGGCATGTGGAAGCGGGTGGAAAAGGAGCAAGAGCGGTTTTAGAAGTGCGGAGCCATGAAGTTCCTTTTATCTTAGAGCATGGTCAAATGATTGGCCGTTTGGTCTATGAGCATATGCTTAATCGACCATCAACCCTTTATGGACATGATGTTGGATCACATTATCAAGCACAGGGTTTAAAGTTGTCCAAGCATTTTAAATGAGTTGGAAACTACGAATTTTGATAACATGTATGCAGAAAGTGTATTTTGGATAAAAGAAAATTTTGTTCTTCGCAAAACCGGCGCCATTCATTCTATTTTTAGTTTTCAAAGTTATTGCATCCCTTGCATTTGAGAGGCATTTTTATTTCTTTTTTTCAAGAGGTTGTATCTATAGGAACTTCGTTTATGATGTGCAAAAGAATAGTTTTGATTATTTCATCATGAAAAAATCTAAAATGAAAGAATTCTACTATATTCAATATGTTATTCGTATTTATTGATTATAATAAATCAATAAATTACTAAAATTCAATATAACAGTAACGTATTTGCTTTTCAAAGTAAACATGCGAGATTGGATGCTGCTATTGCTCCATTTTTCTAGAGCTTGAATGACCAGTATATTTTATTTCGTATAAAAATTATCCTTAAGAGCCAATAAAGAAGTTTTGCACTACAGTTTATTAACAATTTTTTTAATAAAAATTGTTCTACTTTTAGTAACTCATTTATAGCTTCAAGATATAAAATATTGCTAGAAAATTATTCAATTCAATATGGAGAGCTTCTACTCGTATGAACGTTAAAATTTTTTTTATGCTTTATGTGAATTAGGCACTGTATATTTTTATAAAATTTCATGAAGTAAGTAACAAGTCTCAGTTTTGAGTATTGATATAAGAAGATTTCTGGATATATGCGACAGCTTTATTTCCAGTATTAATAAAGGATTTTTTTATCTTTTAGGGGAGATTATGGTTTATACTTAATGACTACAGGCTCTATATTATCTATATTCTTATAACCTATAATGTAAGGACCTGTGGAGGGAGAAACGACTTTAAATTATAACTAATTAAGCTGCGGAGCAATCGCTTTCGAAGAGGTGTTCGTTTAAAGAAAATATAACATTTCAATTGCACATGAACAATATATGAGTGGATACGTTATTAATGATACCCCATACTGTGAGATTTTAAATTTGGATAGGAGAAATAAAGACATTGTTTTTATCAATTAGTTTTTTTAGAAAGTTGCAATCTCTGTTGCTTCTATCTATTCAATAGAGCGTTTTGGGAGAATATCGAGTAGGAAGGTACACGGATTCGCTTTTATGCGTTTTAGGATATCTTCTCTTTTCATTTAGGAACAATGGTGCCATCAATGATTA
>NZ_JBHIMK010000309.1:0-1339 GCF_042194085.1 Bartonella sp. MU70NMGDW | reverse complement strand
ATTAAATTTTAAATAAATATAACATTAAAAACTGTAAATATAATGATATATGTTTGTATATTATTTCAATAAACATAAAAATGAAATATTAATTAATGGATTTTTATTATATAAATCATCAATAATCTTTAAAAGTAAAATTAGTATAGAATAAAAAACTCGATATAAAACAAATCTATCATAATAAAATAAGCGCATAAAATAAAGTAAATATATCAGATTTACAAAAACATTATAAAAAATATTATAGCACCAACAAACTACCTAAAACCAGATAAAAATAGAGTCATAAAAAATGATATGATCACAGAAATAATTAAAAATAACTTTCTTTTTTAATTTTCATAAAAGTTATTACATATTTTTTATCAATATTGTAGATCACAGCCATATTTATATTTTGAGTAATTATATTTACTATGTATTATTAGCAAATAATTATCTTTGAAATAAATTTTTGGCAATACTCACATAACTGTCTTCAATTTATGCAAAATAAATAATAAAAAAAATTGATCAAATGCTTGAAAGAAAAGTAATAGATAAACTTACTAAAAAATTTCATTTTTGAAATACCAACTTAAGTAAGTGCATTGAAAAAATAACGCCATACAAACTGATATTGAATGATAAATTTATCAACCGATCACTTTAATAACAGGATACTGATCTATCATAATATTTCATTGTTTTGCATGTTGAATGAGAGAGCTGACTATTATAAGATTCCCTTAATTTTAACTCTTTTTATATTGAATCAATCAAAATTCTTCGCTCGCAAATCACAAACGAAATCGATGTGTGTGTAAACACACTTGAAGAAAGGAAAATATCACTTATGAGATATTTTAACTATCAAGCGTTGTTAACACAGTATTGAAAACTGGCAAAGTGAATGATGGTGCCCCCTTTTACTTTAAAAGTGTAAAGATGGGGGTGCTCAATGGCTTTAACGTTATACCATTCACGATCTGCGTCGCAAAATAGGATTGGGTGCCTTAAGAGATGTTTCTATAAGACAATGCTATCCAGTTTTCTCGTGATCATAATCCTCAATCTAACAAAGATGAAACAAACAATAGGATTGCAAATATAATTTTGGAAGCTCATCTGAAAGATGAAAAATGACAAAAATTTCCGCTATAAAAATTAAAGAAGCAACTATTCGTTGAACCATAATTTCTTTATTTTAGAATTTTTATATCATACTTTACTGTTGAGATTCATGATCGTTAAAACGCATGACCACGGTCTGTAGAATCAAGCTTTGGCGAGAAAAACATTTCAGTATCTGCTTGTAAAACATTTTTACAATTTTTAGATTCCTTAACAGCTTGTC
>NZ_JBHIMK010000308.1:0-1340 GCF_042194085.1 Bartonella sp. MU70NMGDW | reverse complement strand
TATCATTTTTTACTTTTTTTAAAATAAAATAACATAAACATCTGGTTGTATTTCAATACATTACACTAAAATAAAAAGCGTATAAAAGTTCCTTACTAGATAACAGCGGCTTTCAGATTATAATACCCATCCCCTCACAACGATTGCAACTTTTCTTACATATCACAATGATGTCATGTAAAAGGCTAAAGATAGAGTACATATTCTATAATCACCATTGCATAAACCTCTTACACGCTTTATGCTTTGCCATGAGAGCAAAAGGAAGATGTCAATGTCATCTAAACTGACGCGTAACCAAACATTGGTTTTAAACACTTTAAAAAATGCAAAAGGGCCTTTAAGTGCTTATGCGATTCTCAATCACTTACGCGAAGAAGGCTTTCGTGCACCCCTCCAAGTTTATCGTGCGTTAGAAAAACTCGTACAGTTAAAGTGTATTCATCGTCTTGAAAGTGTAAATGCCTTTATGGTCTGTTTACACCCTGAAAACTGTCAACATGAACTTACAACGTTTATAATTTGCGAAAACTGTGGTACAGTCAATGAAATACAAAATCAAACGATTGTATCGAGTTTAAAACAGATGGTTCAAGCTGTTGACTTCCAAGCCCACAAAAGCACCCTAGAAGTACGAGGTCTTTGTAAAAAATGCGTAACAAAATAAGACCTTGAACTTGCAAGTTCATATTTTTAGCATTATGTTTCGGAAATTATCTTATTGTTTGAAAAGCTCTTATCGTCCTTGCATGTATATCACCCTAGTCTATAGCGATAGGTTTATTATACTCAGTGGAACATAAATATTGAAAGTATAAAATCATGTCCGTAGCTGAGACAATTTTTTCGACCAAAAATTTCAATAAAACGCAACAAAAGAAAGCAATCAAGGCTCTTCTTATTATCTTTGCACTTTTTGTTATTTGGTTTAGCTATAAGTGGGTAACGCAATGGCGTTATATACTCGCTACTGAAGATGCCTATGTGCAAGGAGATATAGCAGCTATTGCGACTAAATTAAATGGATATATTGAAAAAATTGCCATTAAAGCCAACCAAGTTGTAAAAAAGGACGATGTTTTATTTTACCTAGACAATGGTGATTATCAAATAGCCTTGGATCAAACAGAAGCGCATCTTAACACACAGAAAAAAACACTTCTACGCATTGATGCACAAATCACAGCCGCTCGTAGTGCTTTAGATGATGCAAAAGCACAAAAAGCCGCTGCTTCAGCCATAGCAACCAATGCACAACTCAGCTTAAAACGTGTAACAGAACTGAAAAAAAATCGTTATGCTCCTCAATCCAATGTTGATGATGCCAAATCAGCTTATGA
>NZ_JBHIMK010000307.1:0-1354 GCF_042194085.1 Bartonella sp. MU70NMGDW | reverse complement strand
ACTCACTGGGAAAATAGATATAAAAACCGACCTGCTTTCTGGTCGACGGAAATAATATGCCTTAACTTCCCAAATAGCATTTGAAAACGTTCATAAGAAGTGTTTTTATTCCTTTTCAAATAGGTACCCACATACCAACCTGCTTATGATGTATAAGCAATTAATTTTAATTGATTCAGTATCAATAAATTCGAAATGAAAAAACCCTACGCTATCTGGGTCTTTTACCCCGAATAAAAAATGATGAATTATCATTATAAATCAACATGTCGTATAAATAGTTCATTTCTTCTCAACATAAACGACAATATCATAGATGATTACAAATATAAGAGAAGAGTGAAAAAAATAGCTCATCCTTTTACTGTTTCTTATTAGTCAATATTCAAATCTTTCGAAACAGCATATTTTAAGACTATTTTTTCTGCTTATAACATTTCTATCCCAAATAAGAGCACGTTATATATATATAACGTTTGGATTATCTCTGATAACAGAAAGACAGACTCATTGAGTTAGAAAGCCTTAAAGACAAACAATCTTCTTCTGCCCCTTCCCTTTTCATTCGGTTTTACGACTTTTAAATATGCCAATATCTTTTAATGATGAAGATGAAGCTTTGCTTTTTGTTTTTCTCATTTTTACATATAAGCTCACATCCTTTACACAAAACAGAGCATCCAAAAATATTATGTTTTTCTTATTTATATTCTTGTTTTATTTTAATGTTTCTAAGTCTATTTCACAACGGTGTATCTGAAAAGTACTTACGAAAATCCTCTCACGAATGGTATAAAAATCGATTAGACACGATTAACCTTTACTTCATAAAAGCTATAGCTCTATCATCCCTTAACTCCCAATGTTGCAACAGCCCTTTCATTTAGAGCATTTATAAGAAGTATATTCACTGCTTTTAGAAGTTTTTTATCCATGCTCCCCCTCAACTTGTGTCATAAGTAAGCAGATGGTTTCGATTGATTCAACGTCAAAAAAAATCGAACAAACTATATTTTAACTTTCATTAAAATTATAAATCAATATATTATAAGAAAAGCGCCCCGCATAAAAATCAGCTAAATATTAGGGATACTCTGATTGTTTTATTCACTTTTGATGGTGGTGGTGGTGGAAAAGAACCAACGCGTTGAAGTGCCGCCATCGCTAATCGATCAAGTTCCGGATCACCAGCAGAAACTGCTACACGACTAGAAAAAATACTGCCCTGCTCATGCACCATAAATTCTAACTTCACCGTTCCTTTTGCTCGACTGGTCCGCTGTCCCACAATATAATTTTTTTGCCTTTCTAATTGTGACTGTACCTTTGCTAACCACTCCATTAACAACATATC
>NZ_JBHIMK010000306.1:0-1360 GCF_042194085.1 Bartonella sp. MU70NMGDW | reverse complement strand
CCATCTTCAAAAAGAGCCGCATCAAATTTACCTGTCTTTATCCGAGAAACCACCGCATTATGTGAAACACCCATCTTTTTTGCAAACGCACGAACCGATAGACCCTTACGATTCTTCTTATTCATAGTTGCTCCTTGCCTTCTTCACTGCCATAAGAAGTAAGAGTTTACTGTGTTACGAATGATTGACAATCGGGTATAATCGGGTATATATTCCGGTATGAAAACAGATACACTCCAAATTACACAAGAATTGTTGGCTCTCATTGCTGAAATTGATGAGTTCAAAGGGGCATGGCGCGCTCTTGGTACTCTTGCACCTGAGCGATTGAACGCTCTTCGTCATATTGCTACTGTTGAAAGTATTGGATCTTCCACACGCATTGAAGGGAGTAAGTTAACAGACCGCGAAATCGAACAGCTTTTGGTAAACTTAGAAATTAAACGTTTCAAGAGTCGTGATGAACAAGAAGTTATCGGTTATGCCAAGGTTATGGAAACAATCTTTCAATCTTGGAGTGATATTTCTATTACTGAAAATCATATTAAACAACTTCATCGTGATCTTTTGTGTAATAGTGAGAAAGATCAACGACATCGAGGTGAATATAAGACTTTACGCAATGATGTAGCAGCATTTAATTCTCAAGGGAAAATGGTTGGCATTGTTTTTGAAACAGCTACACCATTTGATACACCATACCGAATGCAAGAGCTTATTACTTGGTTCAATAAAACCAATGAATTAAAGGATCTTCATCCTTTACTTACGATTGGTATTTTTAATGTAACATTTTTAGCTATTCATCCTTTTCAAGATGGAAATGGACGTTTAAGCCGTATCTTAACCACCCTTCTTTTGTTACAAAAAGGTTATGTTTATGTACCATATTCATCACTTGAAAGCATTATTGAGAATAATAAAGAAAGCTATTACTTAGCTCTGAATCAGACTCAAAAAACAATTTATACTAAAACACCCAATTGGGAACCCTGGATACTCTTTTTTTTACGTGCTCTACAAAAACAAAAACGCCAATTAGAAATAAAAATAGAGAGTGAAAAAAATGCTCTTTTTTCCTTATCTGAATTGGCTCTTAATATTCTTGATTATGTGCGTAATCACGGACGTGTTACAACTCGCGATATGGTGCGTGAGGTTGGTGCAAGCCCTAATACACTTAAAGTAACTTTTACATCATTAGTTGAAAAAGGTCTTTTGATACGTCATGGTGGTGGACGATCAACTTGGTATAGTGCACCTTAATTTTATTACCTTCTTATCCACCTCCCCATTGTTGAGAACGGGAAGGGGAGATGTGTTTTTAAATTAAGCAACTTTTACGACAGATCTTTCTAAG
>NZ_JBHIMK010000305.1:0-1364 GCF_042194085.1 Bartonella sp. MU70NMGDW | reverse complement strand
AATGAGGTTAAGTAAATAATTTCGTAAGTAGACATAATCTTTTTCGTCATCATTTACGAGATATAATGGATTCTAATGGATTCGCTATTGATAGAGCCTTATCAACCGGCCCCAAAAGATAGATATCTGTTTTCTTTGCTATATTGTGGATGCCACGCTTTTTAAAGTCACGCAATCCTTTACCTACTATTATAGCACCTTGGGCTATGTGCACTAACAATCGCTGCTGCTCTTTTTAAACTGAAAACCAAAGCCTGTGCATTCTTCCTATGTGCTTGAGCTTATGACTATTATGACCCACAAACAACATTGACATCATGCGCTGCCGAAAGGTTAATATCCTCCCCAGCAAAATCAAAGCCTACTACGCTCACATCTTTTTTCTTGGCCGTAATGTTGATATTACCGTCAGCATTGAGAGAAGAGCCTTGATGTTCAAAACTTTCTTCATTTTCTGTTGTTGTTTCACTCCCGTATATCGAAACAAAATTTTTTCCTGAACACACAGCAAAACCTGTTTCATGCATCTGTGAATGGCTGCTATGATGGTCTGTCATGCCAACTATCGTCACATATTCTCCCATTACATTGATATCTTGACGGGAAATCAGATGAGAAGCAATAATCGTAGCATCTCCTTGTACATCCATATCAATTTTTCCCGTTGCTTCAAGGATAGAGGAAATCATTGTGGTGTACGTTTCAGAGCTATTGGAAGATTTCTCGTTTAAAAAGCCACTTTCCGATGATTGTTTTTGCTGGTCGTAGTATTCTTGAGCGCCTTTTATAGTAACATTGAATAATTTTGCACCAAAATACAGTTGCGGAGTGCATTTTGTCCGCCTCCACTTGTAATAAAAATTACTCTCGTATCAATATTATAAAAAATAAGTTTGATCCTTACTCTTTTGATCGCAATAACAACAAGAATCGTAAAACTGTCACACGGTCATTGTTCTCTTTAATTCACTCTTCTATGAGATTTTATTATGATACCTTGCTGCTCTTTATTGAAGTTTTTGCAAACACAATGATACAATGACTTTATTATCCACTATCTTCTAACAACGCCAATCCTCTTTGAGAAAAAATAATAGAAACAGTTCTTACGATAACTTCTCTTGTGAAACAGAACTCCATTAATACGTTTAGAAAAAGATATCTGCCTATAAGCTTGTATATAGTAAAATCTATTTGCACTGTTAGACGTTTTAACATGAAAGACTTATATTGATTGCATGGCTCACCATCAAAAAACGCCTAATATTTATATGATTTGGCCGTTAGCATAAGCAATGGCTTATAAAAACTTCCAAAGCGAAATAATAACGAGCAGATTTTTTTCAATCTAGATTGTTCTAATT
>NZ_JBHIMK010000304.1:0-1370 GCF_042194085.1 Bartonella sp. MU70NMGDW | reverse complement strand
GGAATCGGACGCCGGTGGCAGAATCCCTACCACAATTGCAAGAAAGGAACTTGATCTTTGCATCAATGATATCGGAGGCTTACCACCAAACCCTCAAGATAGTGTTGTAATCATTTCCCCTGAAAACAGCAAAGCCCCCTCTTCTCAAGAGCATTTCATTGTGATAGATGTACAAGCTTCAGAATCCGGTATGTATAAGCTTATCTTGCGGGAGATAAAGTAAAGATATGCTTATAAAGAAATGATCTAGTACATGTTTATATTCAGAAGAAAAAAATACAAATTAACGAATGAAGCAATTAAGGTTGGCGAATTTATTCTTTACCGTATTAAAGCTATCAAAAATTTTGGTACAATTAAGAAAGGTGATTTAGGTGGATATATTGAAAAAGAAAGAAACCTAAGTCCTTACGATAATTGTTGGGTTTTTGATAATGCACAGGTTTACGGAAATGGATATGTTTCTGAAAATGCTACAATTAGCGATGATGCAAAAGTTTATGGTATAGCATCGGTTTCTGGTGAAGCGCAAATTTCTGGTAAAGCGCAAATTTATGATGAGGCCTCAGTTTGGGGAAGCGCTAAAGTTTATGACAGCGCTAAAGTTTTCGGAACAGCATCGGTTTCTGACGATGTAAAAATTTATGATGAAGCATCAGTTTCTGGTGAGGTATGCATTACAAATTCGGCATGTATTTTTGAAAACGCTAAAGTATATGGTGAAGCATTTATTTCCAAAAATGCTAAGATTTTCGGCAATGCAAAGATTTATGGTGAAGCATCTATTTTCGGAGATGCGCACATTTCCGGAAATGCTAAAATTTACGGTGAAACATCTATTTCCGGAAATGCTAAAATTTATGACAATACAAAAATTTATGATGAGGCATCAGTTTGGGGAAATGCTATAATTTGCAATAATGCACAAGTTTTTGATCGTGCAGATATCTCTGACAATGCGCAGATTTTCGATAATGCACGAGTTTATGGTAAAGCATCAGTTGCTAATGAAGCGCAAATTTCTGGTAATGCACGAGTTTATGGCGAGGCATCAATTTTTGACAGTGTGCAAGTTTGTGGAAAAGCGCGAGTTTGCGGAACAGCAGAAATTTACGATAATGAAATTATTTCAACTGGGGTGAGAGACTAAAAACAAAAAAACAAACGATTGTGAATTCAAACCTATCACTGGCTTGTTTGATTTTATTGGAAAAGAAAGGATATTCGGATCACAATTAAAGAATTTAATCGATTACTTGTGTAAAAACGATTTTTAGAAAAATGTAATATTACTGCTTGACATTATGATAGGAGTATGAATAATCGAATCAGGTGCCTAAGAAACACCTTAAATCGATAGCGGATAGATT
>NZ_JBHIMK010000303.1:0-1376 GCF_042194085.1 Bartonella sp. MU70NMGDW | reverse complement strand
AAAGTTTAGGACACAATTTAGGGACCCATTAAATTTGTACATGCAGTTCATTGTGCATTTTCAAAAATTTTAAAATCCACTTCTGTACGCGAATATTTTATTAACAATATCTTTGGGTTCACATCCCCTCCTGTATTGTGACCTTGCGTCTACTTTCCTTTGCAAATACGTACACTTCCAACGCAAACATGTTAAATCATGAAAACTGCCTTTCATTTATCAGACTTGCATTTGTAACATTATCTGCACGGCAGCTCTTTGTATTTGAAGTGTTAAAACTTCAGCAAAAATTCTGATATCTTGACATTCTCAAAAAGCTTTTTAATCATTTCTTTTCCTTCAAGAACCTCTTGGTAACGAGAAGCAGCACGATATCTTACCCAAAATTCGTCATGCCTATATTCATTGCAAATTCCCTGCAAACGAAAAAATACACCTTTTAATCAACAGATTGCGCTCTTATCATTTCTAAACCACCGGAAAAGAAAGAAAGCTTTAAGTCCCCCTGTACTTTTTAAAAGCCAATAGAAATGCTAAAAAAGCGATCTTATACATTCCAATTGAAGAAAAAAGCCTATTGCCTTGCGTACCATTACGACTGGCATTAATTATTTAAGACTATAAGATCATATAAATGTAAGAAATATTGTCTATAATACGCTCAATGACTTCTTTTGTTTATTAGGAAAACTTATAGCGCGTCAATATCAGTAAATTTTACTTATTTTTATCCCCCCCTTTATAAACATGAATATAATTTAATAAAACGGATTGCTGCATAACAGAAAAAAATAATCAACGCTACTCTTAATTACATTATTTACGCATGTATTAAGTACAATAAACAAAACCTGATGTTTAAAATCATTATCAAGATATTTTTTATGGAAGAATAAACTTATCTATTCATCTAGAGATATAAGATCACAAGTAGTATGATGATTATCAAATTTATAGAGAAAAGTTTGAAGCGGAAAATTTTTCATAAGCTTATAACTCTTTCATGAGATGATATAGAACCTTATGAAAAACAACTTGAATGAAGCAACCATCGTGAAAAAGGAAGAGCGCTTTTATTATTAACTTCGTATAAAAACAATCGATATCATCTCTAGAAAAAGCACTCAAACCAATGAAATTATCGTATCATTTTTTACACTTTTCCGTATTTTTGTGAAAGCAATTCGCGGACCTCATCAGCTATTTTAGTTCCACGACTTGCACAACTGACCTTAATCAACCGATGCAAACTTTCTGGTATATCAATCGTGAGGCGCTTCATACCTCCACTCATACTCCCTTTGTGGCTTCCTACCCATGCATCCGCTGTTAAAGGAATTGATTTATTCGTTGGTTTTGTGCCGATTTTAATTTTT
>NZ_JBHIMK010000302.1:0-1377 GCF_042194085.1 Bartonella sp. MU70NMGDW | reverse complement strand
CCATAACGATCCGCAATGAATCCAAAGAGCCATGCTCCAATTGGACGCATAAGAAAGCCAATAAAAAAGATTCCTGCCGTTTTTAACAGTTGTGTAACGATATCTTCATCTTCAGGAAAAAATTGTGAGGCAAAATAAACCGATGCAAAGGAGTAAGCATAAAAGTCGTACCATTCTACCAGATTTCCTGATGCGCTGGATATGATAGCGAAAATACGTTTCCTTGTATCATGTGGATCTAAAGTTGTTTGATTATTCATGAAGTATTCCCCTTTTAGATTTATAACTTTTTTTAAAGCTATTTACGATGTGCATTATAAAAACGCCATTGTATTATGATAATTTTTTAGGAAAACATAAAGTTTTTTTCGAGAGCTATCAGTACTGTTTTGGGCTCATGGTGTTGTTATATTGCGTAAATCATACGCTTTTGACTATCCTTAAGGAAATATTATTTTTTGTTTGATTGTGAATTATTTACATATGCAGAGTGGTTATGAAGATATGATACTCTTTAGTTTATATGCGTGATGTTGTTTCGTAAAATGATGTTATTGACTATTGCATGCGAAGTTGGTGTATCAGTTAAAATACTTTTTATGAATGATCTTAAGTGTTAAGGGGGGATACAATATTAAGAGTTCGTCAATAGTATAATGATAGCGGCTTGCACTTTTATTAAGTGTAAAGAGAGTGATGCCCATGTTTATACTTTACGGGGCTTTTACGTTATGTCATTCACGGGTGCCATTGTGAAATGGAGTTGGGTGCATTGAGAAATGTTTCTCAAAAAAGTGTGCGAATTCATAATATAATGGTATTTTCTATTTTTCATGAAAGGATTTGTTTTGCATGAGGGGGTACTATTAAGAACGTATTAAACAAAATCATGAGTGTAATCTTTATTATTGATAAAATTTCTTGAAAGATAATCACTTTTCTTCAACGTTGAGTGGGAATGGGAATATTAAAATGAATCAAACGTTTTTTATCTTCAGTGAATTAAATTCAGCAAAAGAAGTATTTATTACACAATAATATGAAGCCATTTGTTTGTATAAGCGGCGTGTGCAGGAAGGAACATTGCTTCTTTAGAGTGTTTGAAGGGATAAAAAATTGTGAGCTTTAAACTTCTATCGGAAAGAATATAAAAACGGAAAGAATATAAAAAAGCCCAGAATACTGGGCTTTGCTTTTTTTGTTGAAACTCTTGTTTGTTAACATTAAAGGTTAATGAATATCGTCTCCTTGTAAATACCCTTTTTTGCGAGCATCTGGCATTAAGAGAATTGCGATGAAGGCAATAATCATCATGCCGGTTATATAAAAATAGAAGACAGATTCATATCCAAGATCTTTTAATCCAAGCGCGACATA
>NZ_JBHIMK010000301.1:0-1386 GCF_042194085.1 Bartonella sp. MU70NMGDW | reverse complement strand
TGTTCTTATAAGCGGTGTTTTTTGTCTTTATAAGTGTGTGATGCACTGAAGATAATGTTTCTTATTTAATAAAAATAATCTGAAATCCAGTTTAAATAGAAAAAGAAGGAAGTTTTTATGCTTGTTTATTATGATCGTGATGCGGATGTTAATCTTATTAAAGGGAAAAAAGTAGCCATTGTTGGTTATGGTTCTCAAGGGCGTGCGCACGCTTTAAATTTGAAAGATTCCGGTGTAAAAAATGTGCAAATAGCTTTGCGTTCAGGGTCGGAAACAGTTAAGAAAGCTATGGCAGATGGTTTTGAAGTGGTGAGTGTTGCGGAAGCAGCAAAATGGGCAGATCTCATCATGATGGCAACACCAGATGAATTGCAAGCTGATATTTACAAAGAGCATATTCATGATCATTTACGTGATGGGGCAGTGATTGCTTTTGCGCATGGTTTGAGCATTCATTTTGGCTTGATTGAACCTAAAAAACACGTTGATATCGTGATGATTGCTCCTAAAGGTCCAGGGCATACAGTTCGTCATGAATACCAACGTGGTCGTGGTGTTCCTTGCTTAATAGCGGTGGCACAAGATGCTTCAGGGCATGCTCATGATGTAGCATTGTCTTATGCATGTGGTCTTGGTGGTGGACGTGCTGGGGTGATTGAAACAACATTTAAAGAAGAGTGCGAAACTGATCTTTTTGGTGAACAAGCGGTTCTCTGTGGAGGTCTTGTTGAACTGATTCGAGCAGGTTATGAAACATTAACACAAGCAGGTTATGCACCGGAAATGGCTTATTTCGAGTGTTTACATGAAGTTAAACTGATTGTTGATCTCATGTATGAAGGGGGCATTGCAAATATGAATTATTCGATTTCTAATACAGCTGAATGGGGCGAATATATGTCTGGTCCACGCGTAATTACGGATGAAACCAGAGCAGAAATGAAACGTATATTGAAAGATATCCAAACAGGTAAATTTACATCAAATTGGATTCAAGAATATAAAGCTGGTGCTGCTCATTTTAAAAGTATGCGGCGTTTAAATGATAATCACCCTATTGAAGAAGTTGGTAAAAAACTTCGTTCTATGATGCCTTGGATAAAATCTAACGCTTTGGTTGATAAAGAGCGTAATTGAAGCTTCTACAGAGATGTTTTGTCAATAGCTTTTATAATTTTATAGATAAATATCAAAAAAGGGTAGCTTTAGTTACCCTTTTTTATATGTTTTGTGCGACATAAGCTTTATTTTTTATTTTTTTGCATAATTCTTTTTTCCAAAAAGAAAGTATAGAATTCCTAGAAATATGAACCACGCTGGAGTGTATTTTAAAGCTATGGCAGTATCAGCTTCTAATGACAATAAATAAATAATGAATGCAAAGAA
>NZ_JBHIMK010000300.1:0-1398 GCF_042194085.1 Bartonella sp. MU70NMGDW | reverse complement strand
TGCAGGAGAATGAACATTAAACTCGACCAAATGAGGTGCATAAATTGGTGCACCAGCTGTCAAACGCCCCGTCGATAAAGAAACCCCATGTAAAGGCCAAGAAAATTGAAACTTGTCACAAACAACACCGACACGTAAAGGATAACCATCCTTGTGCACATTCTCACATACCGCCGCCATATTATGGGAAGATACTTTTGTGAATATATCAGAAACATAGTTTTCTATTTTACGTGAAAAAAAAACCAGAGTGCGCTATAAATAAATATCAGAGCAAGACAAAAGAGCCCACAAATTAAATAACTCAAAGAAAAACTTTTTTGTGATGATGGTATTTGAAAGGATTTAGACAATATTCAAACTTTCTTTATCTCTTAACTTCCTCCCCACCCTAAAAAGGGCAAAGATTCTTAACCCAAACCAATTTGTAAACAATCAAACTTCTTATCTAGCGAGTTTTATCTGCTGACTACTTTATAGAGCCCATATATCCCCATCCTAAAGCACAGTATCTCATAAGCTAAACAAACAAGATTTTCTTAAAAAGACCCATTACACCCTTTAACAAAAAACACCTCATGTGTAAAGTTTTATATAGTTTTCTACCTCTGCCTTAAACCATACTGCTTTACAGCACAACAAAAATGATAATGAATAGTTTTTCTTAACGATAAAGCCATTGAGCACCCCCATCATTACGCTTATGGAGGAGAGCAAGCCAGCACACCATCATTATATTTGGCTAGCCCCCAATGTTGCGACAGCCCCTGGCACTTAAGACAGTTCATAAGAGGCATTTTTAGTCTTTTCTTATACAGTTTTTGCCCACACGCCAGCCCTACTTGTGACATGCAAGCAAGAGGTTTTTATTGAGTCAACATACACAGGTTTGGAATGAGAAAACCTTACTATATTCAGGGTTCTCATTCAATATGCAAAACAGTGAATTACCTATATAAATCAATGTATTAATAACAATCACACAAATACGGTCGGTGTACAAAAAATCTGGTGTAATGCGCTTTCAAACCATTGGCTTAAAGCTCGATCATAGATTAAACGACCTTTCAAATGTGCACAAGCAGGTTGAGCACCTTTTTCAGTCAATTTATGTGCCGAACGCACGACCAAACGCCGCATCATAGCGCGTGTAAATTCAGCATGAAACTGCAAGCCCCATGCATTGTTTCCATAACGAAAAGCTTGTGTAGGATATGTATTCCCTGTTGCCAAAAGCATTGCCTCTTTCGGTAAATCATAAATACCTTCATCATGGAAATGGTAGACCATTTCTGGCCAATTCATCAATTCCTTCCCCTGTGGGGTTGCTTCTAGTGGATACCAGCCGACTTCAACAGTCCCATCACTTCTTGTACCAACGCGCCCCCCTAGATTTCG
>NZ_JBHIMK010000030.1:20117-22639 GCF_042194085.1 Bartonella sp. MU70NMGDW | reverse complement strand
TTCTTTTTATTCTTGTTTTGTTGATGAAACAGTCAAAATTTTGCTACAGACAATTGATATGAGATATCAAGTTATTTTAACCAGAACAGGTAATTGTAAACAAATTAGCATTATTTATTTGAGAGTAAATCCAACACTTTTTAGTTTTAGTTATGCCATTAAAAGCAGATGAATTGAAGTTAAATACAAATGAATTAAAATGTCAGCAAGGAGCTTTTCGTTTTACACCAGAGCTTTTGCCTCGGCCTTTTACGTGGGAAATCGATCATAATGGTTTATTTTGTGAAGTCTCAAAAGAGCTAGCTGAAGTTGTTGGTCCTCTCTCTTCCTCTATTTTAGGATGTAGCTTTCATGAGCTTGCTCATCAATTTAATGATGATCGATATCTGGTTCTCAGTCATTTTATTGAAGCTGCTATGCCTTGGAGTAAAGAGATTGTTCAATGGCCTGTTGATGGTTGCTTACAATGGCTTGATGTTGAGTTGTCGGCTTTGCCAATTTTTGATGTTAAAAAGCAGCTTAAGGGGTTTCGTGGCTTTGGTGTTTTAAAAATACGAAAAGAAGTCCAAGAAAAAATAGATGAAAAGCTGGAAACAGAAATGCCATGTCTTACGGAGATAGAACGTTCAGCTTTTCATGAAATTGCAGAGAAATTACGTGATGAATTGAATTCATCGGTAAAAGAAAAAAAATTAGTTGAAGAAACAGCTATTCAGTTACCATATACACAAACATTGCCGGTAAATGCTATAGAACAAGCTCTCGTAAAAGAGCCCGCAGCAGTTTTATCATTGTTGGATACAGCAACAGATGGTGTTTTATGGTTGGATGAAGAGGGCTTTATTCAATCAGCAAGTAGGGCAGCCTTAGCATTAATGGGTTATGAAATAAATGAACTACGAGGACAGCCACTCTCTTCATTATTTACTTTGCAAAGCCGATTTTTTGTTGAAAAATATTTTAAATCAATCCGTGTGGAGGGGAAAAATCAGGTTTTAAATCGCAGAGAAACAGCTGATTTAATGACGAAAAATCATAAAAATATAACCGTTTTGATAACGATTGTATTTTTGGCACAGCAAGGCAATTATGCTGTTATGTTGCGTGATAGGGCACAAATAGTTCCATCAGGAGGAAAAAAAGCAGAAGAGGATAAAATTGTTGGGGTTGTTCATGAAATACGAACACCTTTGAATGCTCTTATTGGTTTTGCAGAAATTATGAGAGAAGGCCGTTTTGGTTCGATAGAAAATGAGCGCTATCGTGGATATTTACGCGATATTATTTCCTCTGGAAAACATATATTATTGCTGATTAATCAATTACTAGAGTGCTCGAAGATAAATTATTCTGTTTCCAATAACCAGATTGATTCTTCCATTATTTCTGAAACATTTGATGTGATATCTTGTTTACGTGCGACGATAGCTTTTCTTGAAACTCAAGCCAATCAGAACGGCATTATCATGCGTATTGTTGCTCCACCTCATGTTCCATTTATTCCTGTATCACAACAAGTGTTTCGCCAGATTGTATGGAATCTTCTTTCCAATGCTATTCGTTTTACACCTTTGGGTGGACAGATCATTGTTCACGTTTCTTATAGAAAAGAACGTGTAAAAATTTCAGTGAGTGATAATGGTATAGGGATGAACGAAGAAGAGATTATAAAGGCACTGCAGCCTTATGGTCAAGTAGAGCGCAAAGATGGCCGATCTGGTGATAGCGCTTTTATAGGAACAGGTTTAGGCCTCCCAATGTGTAAAGCAATGGTGGAAGAAAGAGGGGGACAATTTTTATTGTTCTCAAAACCCAATCATGGAACAACTGTGGAAATGTTTTTTCCTCGTGTTCCATGATGTAAATCTTGCATAAAATTATTTTTTCTTAGCCAAAAGATCTCTAATTTCTATTAAAAGTTGTTCTTCTGAAGACGTTTTTTTTGGGCTTTCTTCTTCTTTTCTACGGATTTTATTCATAGCTTTAACGAATAAAAAAAGAACCCAAGCGATAATGAGAAAATTGATAAGTAAAGTAATAAAGTGTCCATAGCTAATGGTTGCTCCAGTTGCTTTGGCGGCACTCAATGTTGCTTGTTTTTCGCCAGCAAGTTGAATAAACATATTAGAAAAATCAATTCCACCTGTAATCAGCCCAATGATTGGCATAAAAATATCATTGACAATTGAGTTAACCAAGTTACCAAAAGCACCTCCTATAATCACACCGATAGCAAGATCAATCATATTACCTTTTAGGGCAAATTCTTTGAATTCTTTAAGCATTGCGTTTTCCCCTTTATGTAAGCGATATACGGTAATTTACTTACCGCTTTTGATGAAAAAGGAAAGGGCAGATTTTATTTTTAGGATTATATTACAATATTAATATTATTTTCAAAGAACTTTATAAGGTTTAATAACGAGCATTAGGGCTCTATTTGAATGTACATAGAACATTTCTGAGAGAAAAGCTTTTTTGATAAAAACTATATCTGCTTTTTTCAA
The DNA here is from genome assembly GCF_042194085.1 of Bartonella sp. MU70NMGDW. Taxonomy (NCBI): domain Bacteria; kingdom Pseudomonadati; phylum Pseudomonadota; class Alphaproteobacteria; order Hyphomicrobiales; family Bartonellaceae; genus Bartonella; species Bartonella sp. MU70NMGDW. The sequence goes on along the minus strand of NZ_JBHIMK010000030.1, from coordinate 20,132 downwards.
CAGAAAGTAGAAAAC
>NZ_JBHIMK010000030.1:8246-20017 GCF_042194085.1 Bartonella sp. MU70NMGDW | reverse complement strand
TGAAGAGCCATTGATGTTTCAATCCATGCTGCATTCTATAAGATTAGGATTCACATTTTAATCTTTAAAAAATGTCGAAAAAGAGAAACGTTTTTTAAGAATAAAAATTTTTTATACAGTATACATCAAATAAACATGTATGGCTATTGTGTAATGAATTTTCTTCTAGAAGGGAAATGTTATTTGGATAATATGCTCTCTTTGATTGGTGATCTTTTGTGTTAAAAGATATAGGTGAGGTGCGATAGATCATTTTTATGTTGTGGAGAAGGATTGATGAGTTTTTTTCGTTGTATTGGCCGTTCTGCCTTATTTATGTTGGATCCAGAGCAAGCACACAGTTTAGCGATTCTCGGGCTGAAAAGTGGATTAAATGGCTGTCAAAAGGTTATCGATAAACGTTTGTGTGTAACTGTTTCTGGTCTTGAGTTTGAAAATTTTATTGGTTTAGCAGCGGGATTTGATAAAAATGCAGAGGTTGTGGATGGTATTTTTCGTTTAGGATTTGGTTTTACTGAAATTGGGACAGTGACACCAAAGCCTCAGATTGGAAATCCTAAACCACGGCTTTTTCGTTTAAAAGAAGATGAAGCGATTATTAATAGAATGGGCTTTAATAATGATGGACATCAAGTTGTTTACAACAGATTGCGTGCGCGTAAAAAAACTGGTGTTGTAGGAGTCAACATTGGAGCCAATAAGGATACGGTCGATAAGATTGATGATTATACTGTTGGTATTGCTCATTTTTATGATGTTGCTGATTATTTTACGGTTAATATTTCTTCTCCCAATACACCAGGTTTACGTGATTTACAGGCCCGTGACAGTTTGCATCTTTTGTTGAGTGCAGTTTCGCAAGCGCGAAATGAGCAAGAGAACAAGCATGGATTCTCCATTCCTATTTTTTTAAAAATTGCACCCGATTTATCAGAGAAAGAATTAGATGATGTTGCTGAAGAAATAAAACTTTCTGATTTTAATGGACTGATTGTTTCTAATACAACTCTTGCACGCCAAGGTCTTAGCAATAGTCACCTCAGTAATGAAGAGGGGGGGCTTTCTGGACGTCCACTTTTTGAGCGTTCTACTATTGTGCTTGCAAAAATGCGTCAAAAATTAGGGAAGGAGATTGCAATTATTGGTGTTGGCGGTGTAAAGGATGCACAAACCGCTTTGGAAAAAGTAAAAGCTGGTGCAGATTTAATTCAATTATATAGTGGGATGGTTTATGAAGGTCCAAATCTTGCTATAACTATTCTGCAAGAGATTTTGCAGATGATGCAACAAGACGGTGTTGATAACATAAAAGACTATCGTGATCATAGTCTTGAGCATTGGGCAAAATGTTCTTTGTAAAAAAACGCTTTTTTCTTCACAAAAAATTGCGAGATTTTTTTAAAGGGGCTTGCAAACTTTGTTGATCTTCCTTATGTCACATAAGCGAAGAATAAATGTTTACGAAATCGTGAACAGTTATGATACATTTGCTTTTTATGCGGTTGTAGCTCAGTTGGTTAGAGCGCTGGTTTGTGGCACCAGAGGTCGTAGGTTCAAATCCCACCAACCGTACCATTTGTCTTGTTACAACTTTTCTAATTCTTATTTTTGGCGTTTTGTGAGGCGGTTAAAAGCCGTGCTTGGCGGGCTTTTTTGCGTGTGAGCTGTCACGGAGCAGAGACCTTGCGCGGATGATTTTTCTCAAATTTTGTCCAAAACGGAATGATACGATCAATAATCGCTTGAAATATAAACGGGTTAACTAAATCTATAATTCTGATTGCAATTGCAACAATAAATATCTCTATCAGTATATTTACATACTTTTAGTATATTTTGTAAACTAAGAGAATCTTATTTAACTTTCATTATTATTGCTCATAATATAAACTATTAAGTTTAAACACATAAAATAAGTAAGCATAAATTTACTAAAATATGCCATATTTTTGACACAATATCCTTGATTTTGTCAACTATATATTATAAACGCGAACTTGCATGAAAGTGCATTCATATCTCTAGGGGGTGTTTCGGTGGTTGATTATGGGTAGGCCATTTTGGCGCGGGGACATAAGTAACCTTGGGGGATTTATTTATGCACTAAATTGGAGAAAATAAATAGGAAGTTCAAATCGTTCGCACGATTATTGCAGTGCCGATAATTTTAGTAGCAAATATAACTCTGGTACTGCGTTTGGTAGCAAGTATGGTGGTAAGGTTGGCCTTGCGGGTGGTTTTTTCGCAGGATGGGCAGGGGGGGCGTAATCCTATGGCTACCATGACCTCAGCAGGCTTTGGGCAAATTGTAGGCAATGAATTCGGAGACACCATAGGCGGTTATCTTGGTTATGGTATGGCTGCTGCCCAGTGTGGCACACAGTTTTTGGGTCAATCTTTTGCTAATTCAGGTGGTGGGATGTTGATGCACTTTTGATGTAGTTCTTTGGGTTATCCTAAAGCCTAGAACGGTGGTACTGTAAAAGGTGCCACCTTTATGTTTGGAATATTGCACAGGAGGAGCTATGGGCGCGTTTGGTTTAGTGCTCGCTTATTTTTGTTTGTGTTTTGGCATGTATCTATTCTTAAAAACTATTGCTATTAATGGAAAAAGCATGTTAGGCAGGGAGAACATAGTTGCATTCATAGTGGTGGCATTGGTTGCTCCTCCCCTCATGTATGTCTTTGAGTATATAGTTGGTGTGCCGATAACATCTCCTCATGTTGCTATAATTATGTTCTTTCTTTCTTTTTGCATTGAATTTATACCCAATATAGTAAACAATATAAAATGCTTTAGTTTGGCCATTATCGCAAGTTGCCCCATTTTTTTCATCGCAGCTGGTTTTATTGTTATGAGTGATGACCTTCTGTTAGATTTTTTTGATCTGCAGCTTTCGAGCTATATTTATTTGCTTTTCATTATTCCGTTGATGATAGGGGGGGCTCGCTATGTCCTAATTGCTAAAGCTTTGAAGGAAAAATCTATGTCAGTGCTAGATTTAAGCATTTGTATTGGCTGTGGGTTTGCCATAGGCATCTTTTTTGTGTCATCACTGCTTTTATCAGACCTTCGAGAAATCTATCAACAGATAGGTTTTGCAAACAGGGAGGCAGTGAAAAAAATGTTTGATTATGCGGTGTTTGGTTTCGCTATTCTAACGGGCCAAGTTTTTTTGACATTTTTGATGGTTCTCTTTGTTACTACAAAGAAATATTATTGGTTGCTCCTTGATGTTCTTGCAGAGCTGTTTTTTAGCCTCTTTGTTTCTTATTATGTAGCGTTTGTTCATACAGATGATGACTATAGAATGGTTATAAGGTGGATTTGTTTGCTGTATGTTGTTTATGTGTACGCGCGTTACATTAAATCAAAGAATGTGAAGCTTAGCGTGATTAACCCGTTTAAAAAGAAAACTGAGTGAGAAGACAGGAGACTATAGTTCTTTGGGTTATCCTAAAGCCTAGAGCAGCCAACCCAGGAGGGGCAGTTTCTGGAGCAATAGTAGGCAGGGTCCCGTGGCGCAGCCGCGGGTATTGCTAAAGCTAGTTAGGATTGTGTTCGCTCTAAGTGGTGAAATTGTTGTTTGACCTGGCTTTTTTAACAAGGTAAAGGACCCTGCTAAGGGGTACGCTATCAGCCTCTTAGCAGGGAGTTTTTCTCCCGCAATAATATCTTGGTATGCTTGGGAGGGCAAGGCGCTTTAAGGAAATTATATGTCTGACTTAATTTTTGGAATGCTGCTTAGTTTTGGGATAAGTTCCAGCCCTCGTCTCCTTAAAAACAATGGCTTGTTGGGTGAGCGCGTCATTTTGGGGGGGCTAGCTGGCCTTTCCTGCGCTATCATCTTCGCTTATCCACATAGTGAAAGTGGGCTTCCAGACTTATCTTTACTTTTGGTATGTTATCTTGGCATTCTTTTAATTCTGCACGAGCACTACTTATATAAATATTTAGTTCTTGGGTTCTGTGGTGCAGTTGCTACCTTGTGTATTGGGGCAGGTTTTGTATATTTGAGCTCTTTGTTGCCATTGCCTGCTTTGTCTGCTGCTAATAATAGCCAGCAGCAGGTGGTGCATTACATGAGTTTGGTTGCTGCAAACTATCCCTTTTTTATCCTTTTGATATCAGTTTTAACTGCAGAGCTTTTGCGTTTGTGGTTGCTTCGCGTATATAAGCCAGAATTAGCTGCGCGTGAGGTCCTTTATTTCGGGCTGGGCTGTGGGGGTGTTCTAGACTTATGCTATAAGACCCTCCCAGCTCTTTTTCTTTACTTGAATTACCGTGTTGATAGGGCGCCACAAATGGTGGGCTATGTCGCATTTGAATCTTGTCCACAAGCGATCAGCTATCTTATTGCCGCGGGCATGATTGTATTGATGCATGTTGTAAATACGCGTTTTATGTATCTTGGTTTCCAAGATAAGCGCAAGGTCTATTTCTATCTGCCTTTTGTAATTCATTTTGCGGTTGGTCTTTTGTTTATGTTTGACATTTCTTCAGGCTATGCAATATTAATAAATTCTATTTTTGAGGTTTGCAATAATGCTTGACAAATTGACATTATCTGTTATCGGCGCCGTTTTTTGTCTGGTGCTGATTATTTTTCCTTTGATGAAGAAAAAAACATTGGTTGAACATTTGGTTTTCTTGCTCGTTGTTTTGTGTCTTGTTTTTCTTTATGTTTATGGCGCTACGAGTTATTTTCCTTATTATGTTTTGGCGCTTTCGCTTATATTGGGGTACCGCTGGTTACTCTCTTTGGTTAAAACGTTTAAAGGCACGAAGGCGATTATTGGGTCAAGCGCTGGTTGTTATGTGCTTTTGATTTTTTTTCTATACGGCTTTATGCTTATGATAGGCAGTTTGATTTTAGATTTTTCTGCTTATAGTACGCCTAATATTGTTTTTGCTGTTGGTCTATTCCCTATAGGCATGGCGATTATGCAGTTTTTTTTGCTCTCTCATTGGGTGGCAGAAGATAATGGCAATGGTGTAGAGGCAGGACTGGGCGTGGGAATGGGGATTTGGGGGGATGCTATAGGGCTTGTACTGCTTACATCTCTACCAGAAGCTGTGAAAATCCTAAAAGGGGCCTTTAGTCTTGATAGGGATGCCTTACTTTCTTTACTTGAGACGGTAATATATTATGCGTTTATTATAGGTCTGAATCTTTTATCAACTTTCTTAATGCTTGTGGTTTGTCTTGACAAGAAATGGCGTTTTTTTGTTCTTATCCTGCTTTTACAATGCTTGGCGGCTTGGGCGCGCTTTTCATGGCAGGCCGCTGAGCCAGAACTTCTTGCAATTGGGCATTATACAATCGCTACTATTCTTATGTTTGCTCTTATGCGGCAAATTTATGATTTTGTGCAAGACAGATTATCCATGAAGAAAAATAGCAGTTACGTTGTAGTAAATGAGGGGGCATAATAATGTTGGTTTTATTTATTACTTCGCTTCTCGCAGGCCTTATTTATGGCGCTGTCATTTATAATTTTTTTCGCTCTACGTTTAGTTGGATAAATGTGCTGTTGAGCGGCATAGTTTTTGGGGTGATTGTTCTGTTAGTATGGCGTTACTCGGAAACAGAACATAAACTTGATGCCTTACGTTTACTGCAAGTGCTTGGCGTTGTTTTTCTTCTATGTGTGTTTCATCATTTTCTGAAGTTCAAATTGGTTGTCGCTGGTGCTGTGGGATGGTTTGTTGCTAGCTGCATTGCTGGCGGGCTTATTGCTTTTTGGGAGCAATCTGTAATAAAAACGCTTTATATGATGAGTATTGTTGAAACCAAGAGTCGTGCAGAGTAGGGGCTGGCGCTTGTTTTTTTATTTTTAACATTTACGGTTTTTTTTGTTGTAGCAGAAGAAGCTATGCGTCGTTGGTTAGTTACTAAGTTTTATCGGTGCTCGCCTAGTTTTTTGTGGCGTTTGCCGCTGAATATTGGCATAGGCTGGGGGTTATGCGAATTAGTTTATAAGGCGCTAGGGCCTTTCCTTGTTTATAATGGCTGGCCTATTCGATCTAGGTTATTAGCCGGTGAATATGTAATTTTTTATTCCTGGACGCAAGCGAGTATTTTTTTGTGTGCTTTAATGAGCGTCATACTTATGCATATTTTCAATACATGCTTGGCGTATCGTGGTGTTGTTACGCGCTCTAAATTTTATGCGTGTGCGCCTTTTTTTGTCCACGCTATTGTTAACTGTTTCGGTGCAACAGTGATGGTTACAGAGAAGGTTTGGTTTAATGTTGGGGGCAGCTTGTTTATTCTACTTTGTGTGATATTGTTCGTATATTTTGAAAGCAAAAATCCTTTAATACAAAACATAAAATTGCGCGCTTAAAGTGTTGTAGAGTGATGAATAACTTTGCGTACTCTAAGTATGGCTAGAGAGCCTGATACGCGCTTTCTGTTCTGCAAAAAATAGAGAAGGTTAGCACCGACGTAACGCGTCCAGTACCAAGAGCGACGTCATTTCTGCACTAATTGGGGGGAGGGTGTGCTACTGGCCACGCGCATATGGGAGCCTAAAAATATGCTATCATGCGACTTTCTAGTGTCCTCCATGAGATTGAAGCTGGGAATCTTGAGGCGGTGGTAACGCATTATTGCAAAAACAAACCCTGGCTAGGGTTTGGTCATTCGATTATGCAACGGGATGTCCGGGTTGATTTCTTTTTTTTCACGCTTTCAGGCGCCTATGCGCCCCTTCAGTTCTCTTGCGCGATCTATTTTGGACAATACAGGACTGCAACCCAATGTCGATTTTCTAATTGCAAGCATCATGAGCAAACATCGGGCTGCTCCTGAGCTGGGATTGTTGGCTTTTTTCGTTTGTCGTATGCCTATACTTCTCGCGCACTATCAAGCGCGGTTTAGCACTCATTCCTTCGGTTTATCATCAAAGGATTTAAGAAAAAAATATAAAAAGGTCCCCCAATTATGGCTATAAAGCATCGCACCGAGCCAAATTTCTTGGGTATATGTCAGAGTATCACTTTAACCGCACCGATGCGTGCTTGCGGGCAAATCGATATTTCTCACTGGAATTTAGCCCATAACTATTTGAAACAGGGCTTGTTACTCGAAGCCTTGCATCAGTTTTCAGTTCGATTCGCCACTATGGTGGCTAAAAACTCGGATCTTACTTATCGCTATCTCCCTGTTATGGTTGAACAGTTTTTCTCTACCACCCATTTTGATAGCGATCGGTTATGCGTTGAAGGACATATTGAACGCATTAATGAGGCCTACCGTATTCACTGTAAGGCTAGCCCATGCGACAATGGAAAGGCCGTTATTGCGCAGGCAATCATCATGGTCAGTAAGGTCCGCTTCCTTGGCTCGTGTTCTGAGAAAGCCGCTCTTCCATTACTAGGTGATTTATGTAAGATTTCCTCCGTAACCGGAGATTCTTGTACTTTTTCCTTTAATGCGCATCACCCGCTTTTTGAGGAACATTTCCCCTCCCGCGCCGTATGTCCTGGTTCACTATTGATTGAGATGGTTCTGGCTTTAGCCACGCAGGGTAGGACGAAAAATATCGCATCTGTTGCGCTGAAAAAAGTAAAGTTCATTGAAGCAGTTTATCCGGGAGATACCTATCAGTTGACCATTAAACAGGATACAAAGTGTGAACCGGGTGGCGTTTTTTATATTCATACGGAAACTAAAAAACGAAGCACTTGCGGTAAGTTTTCTATCAAATATAAAAAGGAGGATGCACCATGTTTAACATAATAATCTCTTTTATTCCGTGGAGTATTTACTCCTGGGTTATCAATGGAAACGTTTTAACTCAGGTTGAACGCTCTCTCATCTTAACTGTGATTTTATTGTTCATTATTGCTGTGAATATTAAAATTGTCCGGCAGGGAGAACCCGTGATGATTACTAACATTCTGACAGTTATTGTCCTGTTTGTTAATTATTTCGCTGGATGGTCTACACTTTTACTGAACTACCCCACAGTTTTTTGCTATCTGTCACTTGCTCTGGTTTCATTGATTAGCTTGCTGGTAAAGAAACCCTTTACCATTTTTTATGCCAGGGCTGGTGTTTCTGAAGAAAAACGCAAACATATCCTCTTTTATCTCATCAATAAATATATTACATGGATTTGGGTAATCATCTTTTTTGCCAATGGTCTTCTAGTGGCTTTTTTTGCATGGACCCCCCAGATTTGGTTAATCACTATGGGTTTAGTTTGTGCTGGTATTCTTTTTTCTAAATATCTTCCTAACATCATGCAATATTTTTATCGCATCAAACATCATGGAGCATAATATGTCATTGTTTAATATTCTGACCGGAACCCCTTTATGGGCTTGGGTTTTGCTTATTTTTCTCATCGCGAGGGGAATAATCGCATTGAAAGATAGGGAAACGAAGGTTTACCGCCTTTTTCTCTTGCCGTTAGTCTTTCTTTTTTTGGGTGCAAGCGATGTGATTAACCAGCTGGCGTTCCCGCGCTGGGGAGCAATCTCAATGTTGGCAGGGCTGATGATCGGCGTTGGCGTTGGCTGGTTGCTCTGGCGTGCCACTCCGCGTTTAAAAATCAAAGAGGGAACGGATTTAATTATTCGGCATGGTACGCCGTTGACGCTGATATTTATTCTTATCGCTTTTGTCATCAAATTCACATTGATTGTTTTTCTCAATATTGAACCTGATTTGAAATATGCATTTGATTTTAACCTTCTTTTTGGTCTTTTAAGTGGGTTCACTGATGGTGTGTTTTGGGGCGGCACATTAAATTTATATATAGCATTTCGAAAGAATCCAAATTAATCCCTATACCATTAGCTGTGGGTGCTTCCCATTAGAACTATCTCAATAGAAGCTTATACCTAACAACAACGCTGCATACAAATGCAGCGTTGCCTCGTAGTTTCAGATTTTTTTATCCCAGCGCGTGAATACGTGACGGAAGTGATATATCTGACTATGCCCCCTTGGGGGAAGAGCGAGCCTAAAGGTTTAGAATGCTATGAGTTTGAGCTAGCTGGACTTTGAGCAGATGGTTTATCGCTCATGGGAAATCATTTTGTTTTACGATTCAAAAAGAGGATAGTGATGGTCTCATTGGCGTAGGTGGGCAAGAAAACTGTTAGCTTGGCAATGCGTCAACAATTTGTAGAACTATGTTGTGGAACCCATATGCAAAGCGGTTGCTATGATGGCACGATGCTTTTATCAAGCATTATGATATGGTAGGAACTGGTGTTTAAGGGTGCAACTGCGGTCACTGTACGATCCAATAGCATTACGTCTGAGTATTTAGGAGCGGTAGACTCTGTACAGGCTATGCGTACAATATGTGAAGCACGCTTGCGGGAATCAGTGTGTCATTATTGTGTTGTGCACGCAACCCTCTAGCGAGTACTTCATTGGTAAGGCTGTTTTTTGAAGCTAGTTGTAATTATCTGTGTGTTTTTAAAGAGAACGTTAGCACCGATGTATCGCGTGCAGTAGCATTTTCCTTTATAAAACTATTCTCATTTCTTTTGTTTCTTTAAGAAATCTGCACTTCTCAGCCTTTTTTGCATATGATCGATAACGTAGCTCAAGTTCCTTGAGACAGTGAATTTTTCTCTCTTTTTGCTAAAAATGCCCAAACCATCTTATTTATTCGAGACTTAGTTTAAGAAGGGATCTTCTAAATTTATTATTTTTTTCAATAGGATATAAATTTCTCGTTTTGGGTGCGCGGTAGACTTATAGCAGTAACAAGCTTAGGCGTATAGTTAGCAGATACCGTCATTATTGAGGAGTTTATTTAAATTGTGTTTGATCGATTGAGGTATACAGAAAAACGTGATCAATAAGCTTAGGTTTATTGGTTCTAAGCGTGGAGGGGGGTGAGCTATCCAATGCAAAAGAATAAATTGTTTTTTTGCGCTGAGCGTTGGTTATTTTTCGACATAATTGCATTTTGGTCTAACTTTGTGAACACACACTATTTCTGACTAATCGAGGAAATAGAACATTCATGTGTTGAGAGGATTAGACAATGAGTTGTAAACAATTAGAGCAAGAAATAGCCACTGTAAAGTATACGTCAATGTAGGAGTCCAAAGCCTTATGACACACTTATTTCAGTGACGATTATTTAGGACAAACGCATCATGTGCTTGTGGTGCCAAAAGGCTATCAATATGAGGGAAAGATTTACAAAAGCTTGAAAGCTATTGCCAAGCATATTACCGACATCAATTGGAATGGCCATTTATTTTTTGTCCTTTTAAGGCGTGGATGAGAGGATGACAGGGGACAAGAAAGGTGCTTAAACAAGCGATAAAACCAATACGCGGCGCTATATATAGACGTAAATTCACCGAAGAAGGCTTAGGAGTTTAACTCACTGGATGACAAAAAGAAGCAGGCGAAAGCTTTGTTAAAGCTTATTGTCATGAAGGTTGGCAATGAATACCAACGTTGTTGATAATGTAAAAATCATGCCGCAATATATTTAAGGAGTGAGTGCAAGAGATTAATACATTCCTATGGCAGATTGTAGAAGCATGGTTTGCGATCCTAATTATATGATTGGTAAGGCCAAATCATTCAGGGACAAAATGATAAGAGCTATATTTTATTATGAATCTGACGCACAGTATAAAACCTATAAAGGTAAAGCGTTTTATAGCATGGGGAAGATTTTCAACATGTTGTCGGACGTTTGAGGGTGTTTTTACCCTCCGTAAAAGGTATTTTAGCAAATCTTGCTTGCACGGACAAGGGAGAACTAGAAGTGGATGCCGACATAATCCCTTGAGAAATTGGTTTTTATTGCATCGAAATAAATGATGAAGAAATTTATGTTTTAGTTGACAGTGATAGTACTTGTATGTGCTTGACTAAGCCACATGTGACGCAATTTTAAAATTACCTATGGTGGCATGTCGTCAAATTGACGATACAGCTCTTCGATTTGTCAGAAATAGGACAAGGCTAAAAGATAGACATATTTTGGATGTGCTTGTGCCAATTGATAAGTTTACTGATAATGTTTGTAAGTGCCATAATAGCACACAAAAAAAATATAAAATTGCTGCCTTTATTATGCCAAACAGTGCGCCAATTTAGAGCGCGAAATTATTGCTCTTGCAAAGTAAATTAAAGAAAAGCAAAATGATCAAAATGTGGTAATGCGAATTGATCTAGCTGACTTGCGTAAGCAAAAAGAAATAAAACAAGCACAAGAAACTTTAAAAAATAAAGAGAACTGCTTATACGACACTTTGCATGGAAGTAAATTTGCAGAGGATACAGAAATAAATAGGATAAAAGGAATTGCGACGTACAAAAGAAATATTCATAGACATATTTTATACTAAGCGTAACGGAGAAGCGCAAAGATGAGTATAATAGCAGGTGAAGATAAAATAGAGGGCATGAGTCAAAGTCCAGTTAATCCAGACATAGAAAAGTTAAAAGCAGCCTTTCCGCAATGTTTTGCTGAGGGAAAGCTCAATATAGATCAGCTTCTTAATCTATGCGGCGAATATATTGATAATGATTTTGAGAAGTTCAAATTTGAATGGAAGGGCAAAGGAGCAAGTTTAAAGCTTGCTCAAAAGCCTTCATTTGCGACATTGCGCCCGAAGCGCGAGGAGAGCGTAAACTTTGATAATACACATAATCTTTATATTAAGGGCGATAATCTTGAAGTGTTAAAACTTATCCAGCGGGCTTATTTTGGCCAAGTGAAGATGATCTATATAGACCCGCCCTATAATACGGGGAATGATTTTATCTATG
>NZ_JBHIMK010000030.1:0-8146 GCF_042194085.1 Bartonella sp. MU70NMGDW | reverse complement strand
GACAACGACATCATTCTCGATTTTTTCGCTGGCTCTAGTACAACAGCGCATGCAGTGATGGCTTTGAATGCCGAAGATGGTGGTAATCGCAAATTCATCATGGTGCAATTGCCTGAATTATGTGATGAAAAGAGCGAAGCCTATAAAGCTGGTTATAAAACTATCTGCGATATAGGTAGCGAACGTATTCGCCGCGCTGGTACACAAATCAAGCAAAAGCATGAAGCAGAACTCACAAGCGAGCAGCCTCTAGACACCGGATTTCGCGTTCTAGAGCTCGATAGTTCCAACTTTTCCATATGGGACGATAGCCCGATTGATCCGAATGCACTTGATGTTAAAGAAAAATTGCAAATGCGCTTGGATCATATTTTGCAGGGGGTGAATCCCGAGCGCTCTCATCAAGATATTATCTTCGAAATCATACTTAAATATGGTTGGCCACTGGATTTAAAAATTTATCCTTTACCAATCAATGGCAAAAAATTCTATTATATAGGCGAGAGCGAAGGCGATGTCTTGGTAATTATAGCTATAGACCCGCCCTTTGAACCCGAAGATGCGGAAGAGATGATAAAGTATTTGCCCGTAAAAATCGTAGCGCTTGATGCGGCCTTTAAAAGTGATGAGGCGCTTATTAATTGCGATTTTATCTTTAAAGACAATGAAGTAAGTTTTGATAAAATTTAAACTATAGAGAGACGATTGGGGCGGCGATATGAAACTTAAATTTAAACAACAAGAATTTCAAAATGATGCGGTTAAAAGCGTCATTGATTTATTTAAAGGCCAACCACGACGGAATTCTTCTATTTTCTTGCATTTAGAACAAGGACAATTAGCGTTAAATGAATTTGGTTGTGGTAATCAATTATTAATTAGTGATGAAAGCATATTAGCAAATCTACAAGAGGTGCAACAGAACAATAAACTCTTGGCGAGTGAGACGCTAGAGCAAAAGCAGTTTTCTATTGAGATGGAAACGGGAACAGGCAAAACTTATGTTTATAGCAAGACGATTTTTGAGTTAAATCAACGCTATGGCTTTACCAAATTTATTATTGTCGTACCAAGTGTTGCTATTCGCGAAGGGGTATATAAATCACTTCAGGTAACAAGAGAGCATTTTCAAGCAGAGTTTGATAATCTGCCCTATCGTTATTTTATTTATAATTCAAAAGATCTTTCGCAAATTCGTCAATTTGCAAGCTCTACCAATATTGAAATTATGATTATCAATATTGATGCATTTAAAAAAGCAGAAAATATTATCAACCTTCCGCAAGATAGACTGAATGGCGAAAGTGCTATGCGTTATATCCAAGATACAAAACCGATTGTGATCATAGATGAACCGCAATCGGTGGATAATACAGCAAAAGCGAAGGAGGCTATTGCGAGCCTTAACCCGCTTTGTGTTTTCCGCTATAGTGCCACGCATAAAGATGAGATTAATCTTTTATATCGTTTAACACCTGTTGATGCTTATCAAAAAGGACTGGTAAAGCAAATTTGTGTTTCTTCTAATCAGATAGAGCAAGATTTTAACCGTCCCTATATTGCCTTGAAATCCGTATCACACAAACATGGCTTTAAGGCGCGCTTAGAGTTGGATATTGCGGGAAAGAATGGCACTGTGAGCCGCAAAACAGTTACAGTGAGACAAGGCGATGATCTGTATCGCGTTACGGGCGGGCGTGAGCTTTATAGGGGGTATATTGTTTCGGGTATCAATTGCATGGCGGGGGATGAAGCCGTTGAGTTTTCTGATACTGAAATTGTCAAGTTTGGCCACGCGCTTGGTGATGTGAATATAGTAGAGCTTAAACGCGCGCAAATTTATCGCACTATAGAAACACATTTAGATAAAGAATTGCGGCTTGCGCCTTTAGGTATTAAAGTTTTATCACTTTTTTTTATTGATGAGGTGGCTAAATATCGTAGCAATGATGAAGAGCCAGCACTTTATGAGCGTATGTTTGAAGAATGTTATGAAGAGCTGTGGGCGAAAAAGAAATATGCCTCCTTGCGAACTAAGTTTGCGCAAAATGTTCGAAACGTACACGGCGGTTATTTCTCGCAAGACAAGAAAGGCGTGTATAAGGATACAAAGGGCGACAGCCAAGCTGATGATGACACTTATAACACGATTATGCGCGATAAGGAGTGGTTATTATCTTTTGCATGCCCCTTGCGTTTTATCTTTTCGCATTCGGCATTAAGAGAAGGCTGGGATAATCCGAATGTGTTTCAAGTGTGTATGTTGATTGAGCAAAAATCGAATTTTACCGCGCGGCAAAAGATTGGTCGCGGTTTGCGTTTGTGTGTAAACCAACAAGGTGAGCGGGTGGAAGATAAAGATATAAATGTGCTGCATGTCATGGTGAATGAAAGCTTTGCTGAGTTTGTGAGTACATTGCAAAAAGAATTAGAGGCGGATATTGGTTATAAATTTGGTACATTGCAGATGGAGGAGTTGGTTGGCTGTGTTTATGAAGATGTAAAATATATAGCCGCTAAAGTGGAAGTGTCACAAGCACAAAAAATTATTAAAACGCTTGTTGCAAAAGATTTGATTGACGAGGCGGGTATGGTTAAAGCAAATCAAGATTTGGTAGCGAATGAATTTGAAGTTATAGGGGCGGAGGAAATGCCACGCGAATTGCGTCAAGAAATTGTGAAAAAAATTGATGCGGGCGCACTTATTAATGTTGAGACGCTGCAAGATCTGACGTATGTGACAGCTGTGACGGAAACAAAGTTTATGTCTTCGCAAGAGGCTGCTGATGTATTGGCTGAGTTGCGTGAAAAAGCCTTGCTTACATCAGAAGGAAAAATTACAGATACATTAAAAGCACAATGGGCAGCGGGGACATTGGATTTAAGTGAACGTTTTAGTAAAGGGCAAAAGCGGGCTGTGATGCAGGCGCTAGAGGCGATCCAAGCCATGCCGATTATTCGTAATGCTACGCGCGAGGTGCGGGTTAAGCTTAAAAAGCAAACAGTGGCTTCGCCCGAGTTTTTGTCCTTGTGGGAGAAGATCAATAAAAAGACCACTTATCGTGCAAAGCTTGATCGCACAGAGTTTATTGCCAAAGCAGTGGATGCAGTGGAAAAAATGGCGCCAGTTGCGCCCGCGCATTTGGTTTATCAGACAGCAGAAATAGAACTGGATAGTGCTGGTGTGACCTATGAAGAGAAGTTATTAAAGCAGAGTGCGCTTGATTATAGTTTGTGTGCACTGCCGAACATTGTACATTATTTGACCTTAAAGCTGAAATTAACCGCAAAGACAATTATTGGTATTTTGACAAAGAGTGGGCGTGAGCATGAGTTTGTGAAAAATCCGCAAGCTTTTTTAGAGCGCATAGAAGAGATACTCAATAAAACCCACGTTAATCTTACAATTGATGGCATTAAATATTTAAAGCTGGTCGGGCAAGAATATAGTGTGCAAGAGCTTTTTACCAGCGAAGAGCTTGTGGCGAATTTAGAGCGTACAGCTGTTGTGAGTGAGAAGAGTGTGTATGATCATGTGGTTTATGAAAGCAGTGTGGAGAAAGAGTTTGCACAAAGTCTTGAAAATGATCCTGAAGTCAGATTGTTTTTTAAACTACCAAGAAGTTTTAAAATAGCCACTCCCATTGGTTCTTATACGCCTGATTGGGCGGTCTTTTTAGAGCGGGATGGCGAACAAAAGCTTTACTTTGTGCTGGAGACAAAAGGGGCAAACAGCGAGTTTGATTTGCGTCTTAAAGAAATGCTGAAAATTAAATGCGGCAAAGCGCATTTTGCTGCACTGCAAACGAGCGTTGCATTTAACGACCAGCCGGTGACAAATTGGCGTGAATATAAGCGTGGGGTGTCGGCGACGGACGGGGGTGGCAGGGGCGCCAAAAGTACTGAACTCGTTGCCGCGGAATGAAGTGGGGAGAATAAGTGGCCTGTGGCTAATGCGTTATATTTTTTTGAAATAAATTTTACGAATTTAAAAGTGTGAAGGTCTTGATAGGATCTATTTTTAAAGCAACAATAAGATAGATTAATATTCGTGGAGAGTGTTTATGGAAGTTGCAATTACCTAAGCTTTGTTGTTTGACGCGTCGGAAATCAGCCCTCTTCTGGTTGAGACTTGGCATGATATTTATGATGCTGTGCTTGGGGGCATAATGTTGTACAAAACATGCATGGCATGAAGTCCAAAAAACGAACAAAGGTGCATTGGCTTCTCCTTTAAGAACTGGGCATCTCCTCTTAGCTTAATGAGTTCTCATTATGCATCCTTTACACAAGATTTGCGGTGGAAAGACTTGACGGAAAAAATCAATCAGTTTTGTTTAAAAGATCTAGGCTTAATACCCCCTTCAATATGGAAGGGTATTTCACAATGTTTGTTGTGATGAAGCAATTGCTCTCTCTTGGCATGCCACTGGCTGTTGGGTTTATCTCTCAAATGATGATTTCCTTCACAGATGCAGCGCTTGTAGCACATTTAGGCGTTCAAGCCTTGAGTGGTACAATGTTGGCTCTGAGTATGTTTAGTTTTGTTATGTTGTTGGGACTAGGGATTATTACTGCGGTTACACCAAAACTTGCGGAAAGCTTTCGCAAACAAGATAAATATGCATTGAAGGCATGGTTTGATCAAGGAATATGGCTTTCCCTTTTGATTGGAATGGTGAGTGCTATTATTTTACTCAATACGAGGAATATTTTGTGTCTTCTTGGTCAAGATGAGGCAATTGCTCATATAGCGCAGGAATATAACAGGGGCGCTGCGATAGGAGTGGTGTTTTTTTATCTTTATGTGAATAGCCGCGGATTACTGTCCGCAATTGGTAATCCCAAGCCCTTAACTTGGATTATGCTTACCGCTATCCTCGTGAATTTTCTTATCTCTTGGCTGCTTATTTTTGGTATAGGTCCTGCAAGCGGCTTCGGTGTCTTTGGTGCTGGAATTGCGAGTAGTTTGATCCGTATTTTGATTGTTATTGCAGTGGCAATAATTCTATCTCGCAATTCTACTTTTCATTCCTTCCACTTTAATTATTTGAGACCAAAGTTAGAGATTTCACGAATAATACAATTGCTGCGCGTAGGGCTCCCCATTGGTGTACGTATTTTTATTGCGGAAGGCTTTCCTTCGGTCATTGCCTTCATGATTACGGCTTATGGGGTTCAAGCTTTGGCTGCTCATACGATAGGAATGCGTCTCGATATGCTTATTTCTGTGGTAGCTTTGGGAATTTCCAGCGCAGCCGCAACAATAGCAGCGTGGTATAGAGCAGATGGGAATCATATGGCTCTAAAACAGTTGCGTATGAGTGTTACAGTTTTTGCTGTCGCTTATGTTTTGTTTTTATCAGGGGTTGTTTATTTCTCTTATGAATTTATTCTTACAACCATCTTTGATATTTCTTCAGTCCGCGTTATTGTTTTTTCTTGGGAGTTGCTTCCGTTTGTTTTATTGTCTTTTGCTTTTGGCACTTTAGGAGCTATGCTCAATGGCATACTTGTGGGCTTGCTTGATACGTTTTGGTCAACCATTGTTGTAACAATAAGTTATTGGGGGATAGGCTTATTTGGGGGCGCGCTCATGGCACATTTTTTAAAATATGGCTTTATTGGCTATTGGTTTGGCATGATTAGTGCCAGCTTAATTGTTTCTATCTTTAATTATATGCGTGTGGGTTATTTAATAAAACGCAACCCTATGTTTGAGGCGGAGTGAGTGTTATAAAAGCACCGCAATGTCAAGTTGCTTCGGCTAAAGATGATTTTGAGGATGAAGTCCATACATGGAGACTTAACAGCAAAGATGTACAGGCTCGTTGTTAATGTCTTGCTGATGAAATGTATAGATTTTTAAATAATAAGGGTGTAGAATATGATCAAAGATGATAGGAAATACCGTTTCGTGTAGGTTGAGTGAGCGGCTGGATTTATTACCGAAACTGCCGCGTATTGTTCGTGTTTTTGACTCTAATGCAGAGGATAAAATAATCGCTGAATGTGCGCATCGTAATAAGATTGATCCCACATCTGTAAAATTAGGTCGTAAAAGGCAATCAATGGCTGGCGGTGGTCAACGAGAAAAATGTTTATGATCATGTGATGTGTGAGAGCCGTATTGAGAAAGAGTTTGCGCAAAATCTCGATAATGATCCTGATGTAAGATTATTTTTTAATTGCCAAGGAGTTTTAAAATTGCAACGCTAATTGGCTCTTACACCAGATTGGGCGGTATTAGAGCGTGAGAGCGAACAAAATTTATTTTGCGCATTTTGCGACACTTGAGATGAGTTTTGAGTGTAGTGCATAGCCGGTGACAAATTGGCGTGAATATAAGCCTACTTTGCCCGAAGCGGCGCATGAGTTTCCAAGTGCTGCGGTGGCTGTTGCAGAATGATTGGTGCATGAAATACTTAAACCTTGGCGCGGGGAGGAGAGCAAAGCTTTTTATATCAAAATAATAAATTGACAAAAGTTAGCTAATAAAGTTAGGTATATAAATACAATGTGTACTTCATGTTAAATTTAATCGTTTTCATTGGTGCACGAAATACTTAACGTAAGTGCGGGGAGGACAGCCAAACTTTTTATATCAAAATAATAAATTGATAAAAGCTAGCTAAAAAGTAGCTATAATGTGTACTTTATGTGAAATTTAATCGTTTTCATTTAATACAGGAGGTAAAATTATGAAAACTAAAGATGTGTATAAACCACTGAAAAAAATTCAAATTAAGCGGGTTGATGTTACTTCGCTTAAAGCCCAAACAAATGAGCAGAAAATGACTGCTCGACGCTCCCTTCTGAATTGAGGTTAAAAATATATAAAGCTGGCAGCAAAAAAAGCTGCCAGCTTTATAGCTTTTGGATATATTAATGACGATAGATTATGAAGTTAAAAAGTTGCTCTATGGCTGTGCGGCAATGAGCGGGGTTCGGCTGATTACAGGTTCATTCCATGCTTTTTTTTTCTTGTCTATGGGCGTTAGTATAACACAGTTAGCTTTATTGCAAATTGTGTTTAGCGTAGCTATTTGTATTTTTGAAGTGCCTTGTGGGATTTTAGGAGATAAAATCGGCGTTAAACAAAATGTTATCTTATCATGTTTCTTTTTTTCGCTCTTCTTCTTTTTATGTATCTACGCGCCTAATCTTTTTGTCTTAATTCCGGCAGAAATTATTTATGCTTTAGGCTTTGCTTTATGTTCTGGCGCTGATAGCACATGGATTAAAGGCTTAATTGATAGCGGTGGTTATAAGGGTAGTTTGATCTACCACCAAGTAAACGCCTATAAGCGGGAACTAACGGCATTCATGAATACGGTTGCTGGTGCGCTAGGTGTTCTTATTGTTTTGTGTATGGATAATTATCAGTCGGCATATTATTTTTGTTCTTTCGGGTTTCTCGTGCTTGTATTCTTGTTTAGTCGGGTGACGGGGATAGCTATTGCATCCGTTTCGAGTAGTCAGTCAATAGACTCAGGTTCTTTGTTGCATGCAACAGAAGCTTTTGCTTATTTAGTTACCTCAAAAATCGGGTTATATTATATATTGATATGTGGTTTTATTGTTGCTGCATTGCAGCCAATATTTCATTTTTGGCAACCTTTTATTTTGGGACAAACAGGAGTATTAGACAATGCAACAGGAAAGACTAAAATTCTTATTCTTGGCCTGTGCTTTGTGTCTTATACTCTCGTAAAATACTTATTTAATCGCTTTGTAATTAAATATCTTATGCAAAAATATGCTCCTATGGCGATAACTTTGTGCTCACTCGTCCTGAGTGCTGTTGTGATGCTTGCTCTGCTTCTCATTGCAAACAGTTGGGCCCCCCTTATTTTATTCACCGTATTTCACAGTTTTTTTTCTGTCCCCGTAACGCAGTTTGAAGCAGAATTTTTTAAACATATTCAACAAAAGAATGCAAATACGGTTTTATCCATTGTTAGTTTTCTTGCACGTATTTTTGGTATTTTAGCGCTTGTGCTGATTGGTTGGTTGGCAAACAATGTTTGTATAGAGGCTGCTTTTTGTTTCACCTTGCTTTGTATATGTTTAATTATCCCGCTTAATTTGGCCTGGCTTTATACTGATAAAAAGTTAATAAAAGACGAGGAGGTTTGAAAGTGAA
>NZ_JBHIMK010000003.1:0-54879 GCF_042194085.1 Bartonella sp. MU70NMGDW | reverse complement strand
TATGTCGCGCTTGGATTAAAAGATCTTGGATATGAATCTGTCTTCTATTTTTATATAACCGGCATGATGATTATTGCATTCATTTCTGTTCTCTTAATGCCAGATGCCCGGAAAGAGGGTTATCTTCAAGGTGATAGTATCCATTAAATTTTCTAAACTAAATCAAGAATCCCGATTTTTCGGGCTTCTTGATTATGATAATACTGTAAAATCAATTTATAGACATGCCTTTCATATCATAAACATCTCTCGTGTCATAAAGGAGAGATATCCTCTTCTTTGATATAAACCATGATGAATAAAGTACCTCATGCCATGACCCTATATTTTTCATGATACCAATAAATCCAGTACACTTAGCTTTAAAACATCAAATCTGCTTTAATTAATATCCTCTTTTCTTTATCAAAAATAAGCAAAACATCGTTTCCTTATTTGTCTAATAATGGACATTAAAGCGCATCTATTATCACCAATCAATCCTCTCTCAACACCCCTTTCTGATCTGAATGATCGATGACACCGTTAAAGATACAATAAAAATCTAAACATATCCTCCTATAAATATGAGCACTGTTTTTGTTCTATGACAAAAATAAAAACTGGAAACATCATGAAAATAAGCCGCTTCCACCCCCTCTTTTTTTAAGAAACATCTTTTAAGAAACATCGCAATACAATTGAATTTTTATGGCTTAAACTGTAAACAACTTTAAAGAGAAGAAAAGTTATAGATCTAAAAGGGGAATACTTCATGAATAATCAAACAACTTTAGATCCACATGATACAAGGAAACGTATTTTTGCTATCATATCCAGTGCATCAGGAAATCTGGTAGAATGGTACGACTTTTATGCTTACTCCTTTGCATCGGTTTATTTTGCATCACAATTTTTTCCTGAAGATGAAGATATCGTTACACAACTTTTAAAAACTGCAGGAATCTTTTTTATTGGCTTTCTTATGCGTCCAATTGGAGCATGGCTCTTTGGATTCATTGCGGATCGTTATGGACGTAAACGCTCAATGCTTATTTCTGTTTTTATGATGTGTGGTGGCTCTTTTCTCATTGCCATACTTCCCACTTATAAAACCTTGGGAATAACAGCAGCATTCCTCCTCCTTTTAGTCCGCATGTTTCAAGGACTTTCCGTTGGCGGTGAATATGGTACAGCAGCAACTTATATGAGCGAAGTTGCACCCAAAAATCGTCGTGGGCTCTTTGCATCTTTTCAATATGCAACAACGATCACAGGTCAACTTCTCGCAAGTTTTATAATATTTATTTTATCCCTTTACCTTACGGAAGATCAGTTAAAAGCGTGGGGCTGGCGTATTCCTTTTGTCATTGGTGGCTTTGGAGCAATTGTTGCAATTTATCTGCGTAGTTTGCTCCATGAAACAACAACCCACAAAAGCCGCTCTGAACAAAATGCTGGTAGTCTTAGAGAACTTTTTCGCAATCACAAAAAAGCTTTCTTTTTGGTTGTTGGCTTTACAGCTGGTGGATCACTCACATTTTATACATACACCACTTATATGCAAAAATATCTGATCACAACCACGGGCTTTGATAAACAAACCGCAACAACGATAATGACTGCCGCCCTCTTTATTTTTGTGCTACTCCAACCCCTTTTTGGTTCCATAGCCGATAAAATTGGAGCAAGAGCTTCACTCATTAGTTGGAGTACTTTATCCATTATCTGCACCATTCCTGTACTTAAAATGATTGGGAATGCCCATAATGCATGGGCAGCACTCTTAATCATCATTGGAATACTCTGTGTTATGAGTTTTTATACGTCCATTGCTGGTATCATAAAAGCAGAATTGTTCCCAGCCTCAATCCGCGCAATTGGTGTTGGATTTGCTTTTGCCATTGGGAATGCACTATTTGGCGGTTCTGCTGAATATGTAGCGCTTGGATTAAAAAATATGGGATACGAATCTGTTTTCTTTTTTTACATAGTTGGTATGATGGTCATTGCACTCATCTCTATTCTCCTTATGCCCGATATAGATAAAGGAGGATATCTCGATAAAGACAATAAACTTCATTAAACTTATTTTCTGGATAAAAAAGCCCAAGAAATTGGGCTTTTTTTGATCTCCTCTCCACCCTAATAAAGAACGAAAAGTCCGCCCCGCATTCGTCTTATAAACAACACAGTTTCTCTTAAATTGTCTATAGTTACTGCCTTCTTTATGTAATTTACTTGATAAGATTCTATGCAAGCCCTATCCTAAATATTTATCACGATATCTAAAAAACACCTTATACGGAAAACCTTATCTGAGCCTTACCTCACCCTCCTAAATGATGATGTGTTATGATACAACAAGATAAGTAAGGACACAAAAATGCCCTTTTACATTATTTAAGCTTTATACAATGTCTTCAGTTTTTAGGCTTTCTGCTCATAAAGACCATCTCTTCTATGATCTTCCCGTATGCCAATAATTGCATTCTTCTCATAAAGTTTAAAGGTATCTTGATCTACTTTTCAATGTTCTCTCCCTTTAAATGCAACGTGATAACTTTTTATTCTATAACACAAGTAAAAATCTTAAAACGAATGACAACCTGACTCTAATAAATCATCTTAAAGAGTTTCCCTAAGAATTATTATAATACAATTGAATTTTTCTGGAAATCATAAACAATTAGGTTTAGAAAATATAAACTATAAATACAAAAGGGGAACAATTCATGAAAAATGAAACAACTTCAGCATCACAGGATGCAAGAAAACGCGTTTTTGCTATTATAGCAAGCGCATCAGGAAATCTCGTAGAATGGTATGATTTTTACGTTTACTCATTTGCATCGAT
This sequence comes from Bartonella sp. MU70NMGDW, assembly GCF_042194085.1. NCBI lineage: Bacteria > Pseudomonadati > Pseudomonadota > Alphaproteobacteria > Hyphomicrobiales > Bartonellaceae > Bartonella > Bartonella sp. MU70NMGDW. The sequence continues at coordinate 52,043 of NZ_JBHIMK010000003.1, read as the reverse complement.
TTATTTTGCATCACAATTCTTTCCCTCCGATGGTGATACGATTACGCCACTGTTAAAAACCGCGGGTGTTTTTTTTATTGGCTTTCTTATGCGCCCTATTGGAGCTTGGTTTTTAGGATTTGTCGCCGATCGTTATGGACGTAAACGCTCGATGCTTATATCCATTTTTATGATGTGTGGTGGCTCTTTTTTCATCGCCATACTTCCCACCTATGAAACCTTAGGAATAACATCAGCAATCCTTTTACTTTTAGCTCGGATGATGCAAGGACTTTCAGCGGGTGGTGAATATGGTACAGCAGCCACTTATATGAGCGAAGTTGCCCTCAAAAAACATCGTGGGCTTTTTGCTTCTTTCCAATCTGCCACCCTTATTACAGGTCAACTTCTTGCTAGCTTCATTATATTTATTCTAGCATCTTATCTCTCTGAAGATCAGTTAAAAGCATGGGGATGGCGCATTCCTTTTGTGATTGGTGGTTTCGGGGCAGTGATTGCGATTTATCTGCGTCGTTCTCTCCACGAAACAACCACGAAAGAAAGCCGCTCTCACAAACACTCTGGCAGTCTTAAGGAACTTCTCACCAAGCATACAAAAGCCGTTGTCGTAATTGCATGCTTTGCATCAGGAGGATCACTCACATTTTACACCTTTACAACTTATATGCAAAAATATCTGATCACAACCACCGGCTTTGATAAACATACCGCAACAACGATTATGACAGCTGTACTATTTATTTTTATCCTATTCCAACCCATAGCTGGTATCATAGCCGATAAAATTGGAACAAAAACTTTACTTATCATTTGGAGTATACTCTCTGTCATCTTTACATTTCCTGGACTCTGGATAATCGGTAATACGCATAGTATATGGGTTGCCTTTTCCGTCATTATTGGCTTGCTCTTCATTATGAGCATGTATACATCCATCTCTGGTGTCGTAAAATCAGCAATGTTTCCCTCTTCAATACGCGCATTAGGCGTTAGCATCTCTCATGCCATTGGCAACGCCTTATTTGGTGGTTCTGCTGAATACGTTGCGCTTGGATTAAAAAAGTATGGTCATGAATCACTCTTTTATTTTTATATAACCGTTGTGATGATCATGGCATTCATTGCTCTTCTCTTTGTCCCGAGTATGCGTAAAGGGGGATACCTCCAAGAGGATGAAAAACATTAAACCTTTTTATCAACGAAAAAGCCCAAGAAATTGGGCTTTTTTATCATTATCACAAATTTAATATTGTTTAAATTTTATGAAGTGCATTAAGGTGCTTAGCAACTAGATAATAAAAAGTCATACGACTTTTTCTACGCTCTCCAGACATCATTTCAGCCACTTTTGAGACAGCCATTTTAGCACTCTTCTCATCAGCTTCTAAAACATCTTGAACCCATTTTTCAACCTGCTCTAACTCTTTTGGATCCGATGTAGCAACAAGTGATGCATCTTGTTTTTTCATCACTAAAGCTAAACGACGGCTAAGTCGTTCTATTGCTGCTTCATCGGGATTTGAATCATATAGTTTAATATCTGCTAGATTATTTGTCATTTTGCATCATCTCCTCTCCAAAAATCAGCGGACTATACTTTACAGCCGCGTCATATAGCTCCATAAATAATTAGAGCATTAAAAATATTAACAACCCCCCCTTTTCCTAAGACTGTTCTTCATCTATATTTAAAGAGCTGGTTTACCAGCTATGGTAATAAATGGACAATGAAATAAACTCATTGGACCCGGGGGCGGTACCCGGCGCCTCCACCAAAATATAAGAGGCCAAAATTATATTTTGGTGGGGGCGAAATAGGATCGACAAGGGCGTAAAGATTGCTCTTTTACTCGGCATAGTACCACCGTTATCGGACTAAATGAGTAGTTGCAAATGACAACTATGCGGAAGCACGTCTCGCTGCTTAATGCAGTGCGAATGTTTCAATTTAAGTCTTAAACCATCGCAGGTTTAAGCGGGGTTCGGAGGCACCTGGCAACAGAAGCCTTCACTTTTTTAAATGTTATTGATTGATCTTTCAGACATTATCAGACATTATTTACCATAGAGTTTCGTATTTATTCGATTTATTGAGGTGCATCGTAGACAAAATATTGCTAATTTTAAAACGTATTCTATCACACAATATCAATACGCCCCGTTCTGCTACGTGAAATAAAAGGAATAAACTTCGATGGTTAAAGATCAAATCCGTTACGATATTCTCGTTCAGGATGCGCTTCGTGGAGTTATCCGTAAAGTTTTATCGGAAGTTAGCAAAGCAGGTCTTCCGGGAAATCATCATTTTTTTATAACTTTTTTGACGAATGCCCCAGGCGTTAAAATTTCTCCTCGGCTAAAAAATCGCTATCCCGAGCAAATGACAATCGTTTTACAACATCAGTTTAGAGATCTCAGTGTTTCAGAAACAGCTTTCGAAGTAACCCTCTCCTTCAGGGAAATAAACGAAAAGCTCGTGATTCCTTTTACTTCCATTCAGGTCTTTTATGATCCTATAGCAGCATTTGAAGCAGCATTTGATCTGCCCTCAAATCCTGCCTCTGGAGAAAGTGAAAATTCAGAAAATACCTCAACTACGCCCATTACCTTATCAAACACACAAAAAAAAGAAAATACGCTTACAAAAGAACAAAATTTCAGTACAAATAAAGAATCTTCAAATAACGATACAAAACAAAGTGCTGATGTTGTCTCTTTAGACTCTTTTCGGAAAAAGTAAATTTTTTCATGACTAAATTGATTAATCTTCGCCAATTTCGAAAACAAAAAAAACGTACAGAAAAATCTCTTCGTGCTGAGCAAAATCGTTATCGTTTTGGACGAACAAAAACTGAAAAATTTTTTGAGCAACAAAAATCTTTAAAAACGCAAAAATTTCTTGATCAAAATCGTTTACGAAACGACGAATAAAGGTGGAAAAATGCACGAAAATAATTCTATCGATTGGTCAAAAGTCATTCCACGAAAGATATCTGTTCGCGTTGATGGACACGCAACAAGCGTCTCTTTAGAACCACCATTTTTAGATATTCTAAAAGATATAGCCCGCAAAAAAGGACAATCTTTAGCCTTTATTATCACTGATATTGATAGCAAAAGACCACAACAAGTCAATCTTTCGGCTTCCTTACGCGTTTATGCCCTTCAAAGCGTTCTCACCCAACGCCTTTAATGTTTATGCTTATTTTTTACGTTCTCTTTTTGTTTATTCAACTGGAGCTGTTGTGACTTTTTTAAGAGAAGTTTTTTTAATCTAGAACTTCAATGAAAAAAAGACTACAAAAGAGATACAATGAGTAATTTTTCTGATCACAACATGCCTTTCTTTGAAGAAGATTCCCCTCCAGACCATGATAAGAAGAGCTCTGGTTTTTTCTCCCATACTCTAAAAGAACAAAAATCGTATAACACAGACTATTTAGAACAACTCAATCCAGAACAGCAACAAGCTGTTATGAATACTGAGGGGCCTCTTTTAGTTCTTGCAGGTGCTGGTACAGGAAAAACGCGCGTTTTAACAACCCGTATTTCTCACATTTTACGCTCTGGACTTGCCTCTCCTCAGCAAATACTTGCTGTCACTTTCACCAACAAAGCAGCACGTGAAATGAAAATACGTATTGGTGAACTTATTGGAGAAATTGTTGAAGGTATGCCTTGGCTTGGAACTTTTCACTCCACTGGCGCTAAAATTTTACGCCGTCACGCAGAGCTTGTTGGTTTAAAAAGAAACTTTACAATTCTTGATAGCGATGATGTTCTTCGACTTTTAAAACAGCTTATTCAAGCTGAGGGACTAGACGATAAGCGTTGGCCCGCACGAAACCTTGCCACGATGATTGATTCTTGGAAAAATCAAGGACTTTCACCAGAACATATCTCAAAAAGTGATGCTCATTCCTTTGGCAACGGCATGGGACGCGAACTTTATCACAGTTATCAAAATCGATTAAAAGATCTTAATGCTTGTGATTTTGGCGATCTTCTGCTTCATTCTATCTCTATCTTCCAACATAATCCAGATATTCTTCGCGAATATCATTCTCAATTTCGCTATATTCTTGTCGATGAATATCAAGATACAAATACAGCACAATATCTTTGGCTTCGCCTTTTGGCACAACATCCCCAAGGTCAACATGTTAATCTTTGTTGTGTTGGCGATGATGATCAATCCATTTATGGATGGCGTGGTGCAAAAGTAGAGAATATATTACGTTTTGAAAAAGATTTTCCTTCTGCCAAAATTATTCGTCTAGAACGCAATTATCGCTCAACATCCCATATTCTTAAAACCGCCTCCTATCTCATTGCTCATAATGAAGAAAGACTGGGCAAAGTCCTTTTTTCTGCACAAATAAAGAATGAGGAAGAAAAAGTAAAAGTTCATTCAGCATGGGATTCGCAAGAAGAGGCCCGAGCCATCGGAGAAGAAATTGAACAAGCACAACAAACAGGTCATGCATTAAATCATATGGCTATATTGGTGCGTGCATCATTCCAAATGCGTGAATTTGAAGATCGCTTTGTAACGCTTGGTCTTAACTACCGCGTCATTGGTGGTCCTCGTTTTTATGAACGAATGGAAATACGTGATGCTATGGCTTATTTACGCGTTGTTGTCCAACCTGCTGATGATTTAGCTTTTGAGCGTGTTATTAATACACCGAAACGCGGCATAGGCGATGCAACCCTGCGCATTCTTTATGAGAGTGCGCGAGCACGTGCTGTTCCTCTCTTTTCCGCGGCCGCTGACATCATTGAAACAGATGAGTTAAAGCCTAAGGCACGCAGTGCGTTACGAAGCCTTATTGAAAACTTCCGCCGCTGGCAAAATATGCTTCAAGACACTCCTCATAAAGAACTTGCCGAGATTATCCTTGATGATTCTGGTTATACAACCATGTGGTTAGAAGATCGCTCACCAGAGGCTCCTACACGTCTAGAAAATCTTAAAGAAATGATCCGTTCCATGGAACAATTTGAAAATCTTCAAAGTTTTTTGGAACATGTTGCACTGGTTATGGATGCTGAAAACAATGAAAATACCGATGCGGTCAACATCATGACACTTCATTCAGCCAAAGGGCTTGAATTTGAAACAGTTTTTCTTCCTGGCTGGGAAGAAGGACTTTTTCCCCATCAGCGCTCATTAGATGAAGGTGGACGTTCAGGATTAGAAGAAGAACGGCGTCTTGCTTATGTTGGACTTACAAGAGCAAAAAAACACCTGCATATATGGTTTGTATCTAATCGTAGAATTCATGGACTTTGGCAACCTGCTCTCCCCTCCCGTTTTCTAGATGAATTACCAGCAAAACATATAGAAGTTGTAGAAATGGAAACATCCTATGGTGGTTATGGAAAATCTTCCTTTCAACATCACGATTTCTGTTATACTGACTATGCAACAGCAAGACAAAAGCGTGCACAAAAAAACAAAACGGTTGAAGGGAAAATTATCACTCAATCAATCTCTCATGAATCATCAGATTTTTCTATCAATGATCGGATTTTTCACATAAAATTTGGTTATGGTCATATTACAGCAATAGACGATCATAAATTGACAATAATGTTTGAAAAAGCCGGAGAAAAGCGTGTACTGGATAATTTTGTAAACAAAGCTTGACTAAAAGCAAACTACATCAGTTTTTTCAAGAGACCATTTTGTTTTATTCTGATTATCATTTCCATTTGCGAACAAAGACTTCAATGGGTAAATTTTACATATCAGGCAATGCGTCGTAAATTTTATCAAGCGACCAATCCCACCAAGCCATCTCTAAAAGGCACTCAATCACATGATCGGGAAAACGCATCCGCAAGCGTTTAGCAGGAACACCAGCGACAACCGCATAAGGCATAACATCTTTCGTTATAACAGCGTTAGCACCAATAATTGCTCCATGTCCAACTTTCACCCCAGGCATAATAACCGCGCCATGTCCAATCCACACATCATGCCCGATAATAACACGTTTTGCACAACGCCTTTCGCGAAAAGAACGATCAAGTGCCATATAACGAAAATATTCATTAGGACGATAGGTTATTTTATGCGTTGAAACGCGTTCCATAGGATGCTCCAACGCATTCATCCGTACATGAGATGCAATAGAACAAAACCGCCCAATATCGCTATAAATAGCCTCACTATTACGCTCTAAATAAGAAAAATCTCCAACGGTTACATCCCGTAAAATCACCCGCTCATTAACTTCCACATAGCGCCCTAATTTACAACCATGCAGCCGCGCTGTCGTATGAATACGAGGCTCACTTTCATGAAATCGAAGATCGTTCTCAATATTCATGCATCCCTCACCAATGTTTCATCAATAGATATGGAAAGACATACCAATCAAGCCAATAAAATCAACCATGAAACAGAGATTGCAAAACAAACCTGCCGATGTTACAATTTCGTGATCTATCTAAGAGAGTCAAACTATGAAAAATGTAATACGCATCTTGGGGCTGACAATCATATTTCTTGCAGGTATTTTTATTTATGATACACTGACAAATAAGCCTTTAGGTGATAATTTTACACTCACTGATTCTAATGGAAAAAATATCACTGAGGCTGATATTCGAAGCAAGCCTTCAATAGTTTTTTTCGGCTTCACTATGTGTCCTGAAATCTGCCCTACGACATTGATGAATCTTGATCGATGGCTTACAGCCCTTGGACCCAATGCCAATAAATTAGGCATATGGTTTGTTACTGTTGACCCTGAACGTGATACACCAGAAGTACTCCATGAATATCTCAGTAATTTTAACAATAAAATCATTGGTATCAGTGGAGATCCTGATAAAGTTCATAAAATGGTCAATTCCTTTAACATCGTTGCTGAAAAAGTCCCAGGAACAGATGAAAACTATACATATAACCATACAGCAGCAATTTTTTTACTCAAAAAAGGTGGGAAATTAGCTGGCGTTATCCGTTATGACACGAAAGAAAGCGATAGCGAATTAAAAGATGAAATCGCCATTGAACGGTTAAAAAAACTCATCTTAAACTAAAAAAAGCCGATCAAAAGAAAGAACAGTATGTCGCAACAAATTCGCCTCTATTATACTGCTTCTAAAAATGAAGCAGAACGGTTCTATACCCTTATAGACACAGCCTTTGACGAAGAAAGTTATCCTCTTGCTCTTACAGAGATAGATGAACAAAATGCTGTATATGAACTTTCACTCTATGTAGACCAAGAAAACTACGAGCATATTTCGAAACGTTTTGCCCAAATCTTTTCTATAGATCCTGATAAAATTAATATGGAAGTTTTACCCAACATTGATTGGGTACAAAAAAGCCTTGAAGGACTAAAACCTGTGCATGCTGGACCTTTTTTTCTTCATGGAAGCCATAATAGAGGCGACATTCCATCCAATGTTTTGCCTATTGAAATTGAAGCAAATCAAGCCTTCGGTACAGGACATCATGGAACAACAGCTGGTTGTTTAGAAATGATTGCCAAAGTGATGAAACACGAAAATCCCCAAAATGCACTTGATCTCGGTACTGGGAGCGGTGTACTAGCCATTGGCATAGCAATGCTCAAACCAATTACTGTTCTTGCATCCGATATTGACCCAATTGCTGTTCAAGTTGCACAACACAATATCCAGCTCAATGGCGTAAAAAAATATATCACAGCTGTCACAGCAACAGATTTTACCCATGATGAAATTGCTTCACGGGCGCCCTTTGATCTTATTGTTGCCAATATCCTTGCCAATCCTCTTATCGCACTTGCACAAGAAATGGTAAAGGCACTCCAAAAAGGTGGATCACTGATACTCTCTGGAATTCTTGAAGAACAACATGCAGATGTTTTAAAGGCTTATGTAAAACAAGGGCTGAAACACATTGAAACATACCACCGTCAAGGATGGGTTACGATACATCTGAAATAAAGTAAAAGAAAAGGACGTCGTTATGTATCAATCTTTTGAGGCGACAACAAATCCAGCCCATGCTCTAGAACGCATTGCCTCTCTTCGTAAAGAACTAGACCGCCTTGGTCTCGATGGTTTTCTTGTTCCGCGGTGCGATGAACATCAGGGAGAGTATGTCCCTCCCCATGCTCAACGCCTTAGCTGGCTCACCGGCTTTACTGGATCAGCTGGGATTGCAGTGATTTTAAAAAACAAAGCCATCATATTTACAGACGGGCGATATAAGCTCCAAGTTCGCCAACAAACTGATCCTGATATTTTTGATTATGAAGATCTCATAACTTGCCCTCCCTCACAATGGCTTGAAAAAAATGGTCAAAAACTTTCTATTGGTTTTGATCCATGGCTCCACACGATTGCCGCTACAGCAACGTTGAAAAAATCTTTAGAGATAGAAGCCGGTGGAAAACTTGTAGCAGTTCAACATAATCCCATTGACCTGCTCTGGCATGATCAGCCACCATTTCCACAATCTGCCTTATCAATTCACCCTCTCAAATATGCTGGGTGCGATACGGATGAAAAACTCGCTTTGATTTACAAAGATATACAGAAAACTCATGCAAATGCCTTTATTTTTACAGATCCCTCCTCTATTGCATGGATATTCAATATACGGGGCAGTGATGTTTCCAATACACCTTTTATCTTGTGTTTTGCTCTCATTCCACTTAACGAAACACCAGCCTTATTCATTAGCAGCAAAAAACTTGGTGTAGAACAGAAACAATATCTGGAACGTTATGCAAAATTATATGAACCAGAACAGCTTATTCCAAAGGTCAAAGAGTATGTTCAAAAAGGGACAGTGTTTGCCTTAGATCCACAGCTAACATGCGAAAAATTACGAACTGTTATTGAAGAAAAAAATAGCTCTTTCATCACACTTACCGATCCTACCGCTCTACCACGTGCCATTAAAAATGACACAGAACTCAATGGCGCACGCAAAGCGCATCTACGCGATGGTGTTGCCCTAACCCGTTTTTTTTCCTGGTTAGATAAACAAACACCAGGGTCAATAAGTGAAATTTCTGCTGCGCAAAAATTAGAAGAATTTCGCATAAATACAGCAAAAGAAATGGGAGAAGAACTTAAAGACCTTTCTTTTGATACAATTTCAGCAACAGGAGAAAATGGCGCCATTATTCATTATCGTGTAACGACACAAACAAATAAACAACTCAATGCGGGTGAACTTTATCTTGTTGATTCAGGCGGACAATATCGTGATGGAACGACAGATATCACACGTACAGTAGCAATTGGGAATATTGGAGAAGAAGAAAAGCGCTGTTTCACGCTTGTCCTCAAAGGTATGATTGCTCTTTCAACGGCTTACTTTCCAAAAGGAACCCGCGGACAAGACATTGATATTCTAGCGCGCATTGCATTGTGGAAGGCTGGTTTTGATTATGCTCATGGCACCGGTCATGGTGTTGGGTCTTATCTTTCTGTTCATGAAGGACCACAAAATATTTCCCGCAAAGGATGCCAAGAACTCATCTCCGGTATGATTCTTTCAAACGAACCAGGATATTATCGCGAAGGTGCTTTTGGTATTCGTCTTGAAAATTTGATAATTGTAAATCCAGCACAAAAAATTGATGGCGGGGATATAGAAATGCTTTCGTTTGAGACGCTTACACTTTGCCCTATTGATCGAAAACTCATTCTCCCAGAGCTTTTGACACAAGAAGAACGGCAATGGCTCAATGATTACCATGCGCGCGTTTATCAGATGAATGCACCTTACTTAAATGAAGAAGATAAAAAATGGGCAAAAGAGGCAACACTACCCCTTTAAATGAGGCAACACAAATATCTTCTAACGCTTCTTATAAAAACACCACACCCTTCTCTTTTAAAGAGAGAAGTGCGTATTTACCATCAGCAATTACAAAAAATGCTTCTATAAAATACTTCAAGTTTTTTTGCCGATAGGATAAAAGCTCTTCCCAAACTGAAACAGAACGGAATACACTTGTAACAGATAATGCTTATCAACTATCCTCCACCATCTTCACATGAGTTATAGCCTTATTCTGCTATATAGAAATTTTCATTATATTTTGTAATCCTCCGCGTCTCATTTCTAAAATGCCTATTATAACCAGCTTATTACGCCGTTTAAATTCAAAAGTTCTGCATATTTAGTTACAATTTTTACCTTGCTTCACAGTGATAACGTATATCTTTTACTAATAATAACCTTGTATATTCTTAATCATAAGAGTTTAAGTTTAATATTTAAATTCAACGTTTTTTTAATCACTTAATAAATATCAAAATATATGGCGCTCTATTTTTGCAAAAAAACAACCCCTATTATCCCCTTTTTGATTCCAGCCCCCAAAAATGTAAGAGAGCTAACCATACAAACAGCATACGCATCTTCTAGAAAACGCCCTCTAAACATTATGTTCCTCAATCAACTGTAGCCAAATCTCTTCATCAATAACCTCAACACCTAATTCTTCAGCTTTAGCCAATTTGGAGCCCGCTCCAGGTCCTGCAACAAGAAGATCTGTTTTTTTAGAAAGTGAACCAGATGTTTTGGCCCCTAATCGCTCTGCCAATGCTTTTGCTTCATCGCGTGACATATGCGCCAAAGTTCCTGTAAAAACAATTGTCTTCTCTGCTATTGGGGAAGAAGCTGTCATGATAGGCTCCTCATCAAGAGGGGTTACTTCTTCAAGTAAAACAGACAAAACCTCACGATTATGCGCTTCTTGATAAAAATCAACAATTGCGCTCCCTACCTGTGGTCCAATTCCTTCGATATTGGTAAGCTCTATCCAAGCCTCATTTCCTTCTGTATTAATCTCATCACATGGCATAAGTGCTCCCATAGCCGCAGTTTCAAAAGCTGTATAATTTTTATAAGTACGCGCAAGACGCCGTGCATTAACCTCTCCAACATGGCGAATTCCCAATGCAAACAAAAAACGACTTAAAGGAATTTCTCGGCGTGCATTAATGGCATCATACAATTTGCGAACTGAAACAGTCCCAAAACCTTCTATATTTTCTAAACGTATCAAAGATTTTTCTTGGCGACGTTCTAAAGTAAAAATATCAGCTGGTGTATGAATACAAAGCGCTTCATCTTGAGCATAGAAAAAAAACTCTACCTGTTTTTTACCCAAGCCCTCAATATCAAAAGCATTGCGCGCAACAAAATGACGAATACGCTCAATCGCCTGTGCAGGACAAATAAGCCCCCCTGTACAGCGACGCACAGCTTCTCCCACTTCACGAACAGCATGACTCCCACAAGCTGGACACAAATGAGGAAAAATAAAGACAGCAGCATCTTTCGGGCGTTTTTCAATGATAACATCAATAACTTGAGGAATCACATCACCAGCACGTTGTACAATCACGCTATCGCCTACACGGATGTCACGTCCTTCACGAATAGGCTCTCCTTTATGACCAATTCCCTTAATATAATCCTCATTATGCAAACTAGCATTGGTCACCACCACTCCACCAACAGTAATAGGCGTAAGACGTGCAACAGGTGTCAAAGCTCCCGTGCGACCAACTTGAATGTCAATATCTTTCAAAAGCGCTATCGCTTTTTCTGCTGGAAATTTATGCGCGATTGCCCAACGCGGCGAACGAGAAACAAACCCCAAGCGCTTTTGGAGCATCAAATCATTAACCTTATAAACAATACCATCAATATCATAGCTTAAAGAATGACGGCATTCTTCGATATCGTGATAATAAGAAATAATTTCTTCTAACGTTTTAAAGGCTTTTGTTAATGGATTGATAACAAAGCCATATTCTTTTAGCTTTTTCATCATCTCCATTTGACTTTCTGCCAATATTTCACTCACCTCACCACAAGCATAAGCAAAAAACTGAAGCTTTCTGCTAGCGGTTATCCGTGAATCAAGCTGACGGAGTGAACCAGCTGCCGCATTTCGAGGATTGGCAAAGGTTAACTTGCCCTTCTCTTGTTGGCTGATATTTAATGCTTGGAAATCTTCCCGCCCCATATAAACTTCACCACGCACCTCAATTATATTAGGAAAATCACCTTGCAAAACTTGTGGAATATCAGCAATGGTTCGGGCATTTGCCGTCACATTTTCACCGACAGTTCCATCCCCACGCGTTGCCGCCCCCACAAGCCGCCCCTTTTCATAGCGTAAAGACAAAGATAAACCATCAATTTTTGGCTCCGCTGTTACTTCCAACACCTGTGTTTCTGGAAGCCGTAAAAAACGACGAATACGCTCAACAAATTCAGTAACATCTTCAAAGCTAAACGCATTATCCAGTGAAAGCATTGGCTGTGCATGAACAGATTTTTCAAACTTTTCAGAAATTGGTGCCCCAATTTTATGTGAAGGAGAATCAACACGAATAAGCTCTGGAAAAAGAGCTTCAATTTCTGCATTACGGCGGCGCAAAGCATCATATTCTGCATCAGAAATTTCAGGCTGATCATCACGATTATAAAGCACATCATGACGTGCAATCTCTTTTGCCAACCACTCTAATTCACTTTCTGCTTCAACAGCTGTGAGATTTTTATCTGCATCTTTGTTCATAAAATCTATTCCAAATTACGAGCACCGCCACAAGGATGATCTCCGCGCCTCCTCATAAAGTGAATCTCAGTAAATACAAGCTTTCCAGTATTTTTATCGCTGACTAATTACCTTCATGCTAGAAGCTTTTGAGCCGCTGCACGCGCTTCTTCAGTAATCTGTTCTCCTGCCAACATACGAGCAATTTCTTCTGCACGTTCATGCTCTTCCATTTTATGAATAGCAGTAACAAAGCGTCCTTTATCATGACTCTCAATTTTTGAAATAAGAAAATGACCATGCGCTTTCGATGCAACCTGTGGAGCATGCGTAATAGCGAAAACCTGGACATGTTCTGATAAGCGTTGCAACCGTTGCCCAATAGCAGCTGCAACAGCACCCCCAACGCCTGTATCAATTTCATCAAAGATCAGCGTCGGTGCTGATCCTCGATCAGATAAAACAACTTTTAATGCCAACAAAAAACGAGACAATTCACCGCCAGAAGCCACACTAAGCATCGGTCCAGCACGTGTTCCAGGATTTGTTCGCACCCAATATTCAATGCGATCACATCCCTCTGCACTCCGCTTTTCGATATCACTTTGCATTTCAACAATAAACTCAGCCCTCTCTAATTTCAATGCCGGTAACTCAGTCATCACGCTTTCAGACAAGCGCTTTGCAACCTCTTGACGTTTTACTGACAACGCTTGTGCTAACATATCATAATTTTTTTGTGCTTGTTTTGCCTCATTTTCAAAACGTGTCAATATAATCTGAGCCTCTTCAAAATCAGCTAATTCAGCATCCATCTTATCGCGTAACTGAACCAATTCATCCGCAGAAACTTGATATTTACGAGCAAAACCCCGAAGAGAAAAAAGACGCTCTTCTATCCGTTCTAATTCATCAGGTTCAAAATCTAATGCTCGTATTGCCGTCTCAATACCTTCTTGTGCTGTTGCAAGTGCATGCAATGCCTCATCAATAGATTTCACCACTGGTGCAATAAGCTCTTGTGCTTCAGGAATTTTCCGCTCCAAACGCCTCACCAAATTAGAAAGCACTGGGATTGGTGATTTTTGACCCGTTAAAAGATCATCCGCTTCTTTAATATCCGTCGCTATTTTTTCTAATTTAAGCATATCAGCACGACGAAGAGAAAGAACCTCCTCTTCACCAACTTTAAAATCAAGCTTTTCAAGCTCTTCTATACACGCACGAAGATAATCAACCTCACGTACAGCGCTCTCTACTTTAAGACGCTGCCGTTGCAAACGCTCCTCAAATTCACGCCATGTGTAATAACACTGACGCAAATTTTCCACTTCATCCTCAAGACCACCAAAGGCATCTAATAATTGGCGATGTGTAGCAACATCAACAAGCGCACGATCATCATGTTGTCCATGAATTTCAACCAGCAAACGGCCAACACTCCGCATCAATGCAACACTAGACACCTGATCATTAATAAAAACACGGCTGCGTCCATCACTTGATTGCACACGTCGTAAAATAATATCACCCTCATCATCAAGACCATTCTCACGAATAAGTTGACGTGCAGGATGTGAAACAGACACATCAAAAACAGCTGTGACCTGCCCGCGCTCAGCACCATGACGCACAAGCGAAGCATCACCCCGCCCCCCTAGAGCAAGTGATAAAGCATCAAGGAGAATGGACTTCCCCGCACCTGTTTCTCCAGTTAAAACAGTCAACCCCGCCGTAAAATGAATATCGAGCGTTTCGATCAAAACAATATTATGAATCGAAAGCTGTACCAGCATAGAGAATCAACGTACCCTCTTCTTATCACCACCTAAAGCATTTGAGATCCAAGAAGATTTATGCTCGCGTGGCGATATTTTATTCTTCTGCAAGAGATTATAAGAAAATTTATACCACTCACTTTTGGGATAATTACGTCCTAAAATAGCTGCTGCCGTCTGTGCTTCCGCCGTTAAGCCGAGAGCAAGATTAACCTCAGTCAAGCGGAAAAGCGCTTCTTCAATTTGATTTGTATCGGAATACTCTTCAACCACGGTACGAAACCGTCTACTTGCCGCAAGGTAGCGCCGCCCCTCTTCATAATAACGACCAATCTGCATTTCTTTGCCAGCCAGCTGCTCGCGCCCAAAACGTATTTTATCCTTAGCATCCTTGACATATTCAGAATTAGGATAACGCTCTATAAGGAGCTGCATAGCAGCAATAGCGCGTTTCGTATCACGTTGATCACGCGTAACATCAGGAATCCGACGGAAAGAAGAAAGACCAATAATATAGTACGCATAAGCCGAGTCAGTCGACCCTGGATAAAGAGTAATATAGCGTTGAGCCATACTAATTGAATCATCATACTTTCCGAGTCGATAATTAGTAAAAGCCCCCATGACCAAAGATTTACGCCCCCAGTCTGTATAAGCATACTGCTTTTCAATCTTCAAAAACTTCTTCGATGCATCCCCGAGCTTCCCACTCTCAAGGCTAGCAAGAGCCTGATTATATAAAACATCTGGTGGCTCTATTTTCAAAACATAAGCAGATGGATCAAGAGTATTTTTCTCTTTAAAGAGGCATCCCGCCAACATACAGGTGCTTCCCAAAAGCACCACCCCCAATATCTTGCGTACAATGTTAGATTTTCTATATGTCATATTTCCAATGCACACATGAGATTTTTTCATAGTTTTCCCGGCCTCCACAGAATATCACCTTGTAGCAAAAACAAGTTATAAAAGGTCTTATACCATATCACTTTAAAATCCACATAACCAATTTAGCAGTTTAGGTCAATCATCCCCTTAAAAATCAAATAAACGATAAAAAAATCTTGTCAATTTTTTTACTCTTTCTCTAAAAAGCTTTTTTCGTAATGGGATTCGTCTGCCAAAACAGCCTTCACCAATTGCGCATTAATTCTATGTCCACTACAATAAGAACGAAATAATCCAATAAAAGGCGCCCCAAGCAAAGCAGTATCACCAATCGCATCAAGCATCTTGTGCCGAACACATTCATTCTCCCAATAAGGACCATCCGGATTTAAAATTTTATCATTAAGGTCAATAACAAGAGAATTTTCCAAAGAAGCGCCTCTCGCCTTTCCAGAAAGCCTTAATTTTTCCACGTCTTTGATAAAACCAAAAGTGCGCGCACGTGACAAATCATCTCTAAACCCTCGTGTGGTAAGGTCAAAACTGAAATGTTGCTTACCAATAGCAGAAGAAGGAAAAGAGATCGTTATATCAAAACGACGTCCATCGAATGGCAAAAGCTCTGCAACACCATGAGCTCCTTCAACCCGCAACGGTTTTTTTATAATGAAATAAGAACGTAACGCATTTTGCTGTACAATGCCGACATCTTCAAAAGCTTGGCAATATAGCCACGCTGAACCATCCAAAATAGGAATCTCATTATGTGACACTTCAATAATAAGATTATCCAAATTATAAGCAGTAATTGCTGCCATCAAATGTTCAATTGTTTCAACCCTTATATCTCCATCTCCAAGTACCGTTGATAATTCAGTTTCTCCTGTTTGCGATGCATGGGCTTGAAATATTTTCTCTGTTCCGTCTAATCCACAACGCTTAAAAATAATACCACACCCAACATCCGCTGGACAAACCTTTACCACTGACAAACAACCACTGTGAACGCCAATCCCCTTAAATGTTACTGCTTTTTTAAGAGTCGACTGATATTTTGGCACCAAATTCATCATATTGTTTTATTAAATTACTTTTACATCTTTTAACAAAATTTATAAAACTATAAAAAATATTCATAGTAAATAATAAAAAAAACCGCTTATAATAAGCGGTTTTTTAAAAACAAAGTATTTTATCCAAAAAACAGCA
Source organism: Bartonella sp. MU70NMGDW (assembly GCF_042194085.1). NCBI lineage: Bacteria > Pseudomonadati > Pseudomonadota > Alphaproteobacteria > Hyphomicrobiales > Bartonellaceae > Bartonella > Bartonella sp. MU70NMGDW. The sequence continues at coordinate 35,623 of NZ_JBHIMK010000003.1, read as the reverse complement.
ATATATTTTACTGTATAATTTTTGACTGATCATCAAAGAGGTAATAATTTTTCTGACTTTGCCTCATTTTTCATCAATTAATTTGCCTGACGACGTAAAAATGCTGGTATTTCCAACTGATCTTCTTCACTTATAAAAGTACGCTGATCTTGTGGTACCTGAGGGTGCAGCTCACCAGAACGACGTGGAACATAAACAGAAGCATCTTGAGAAAGCGCCTGAGAATTTTTATTGTAAACACGAGACTCTTCCTGCTGAGACGATCTGACAGCAGGCTCCAGCCTCGCTTCTGGCTCGGCTTCTTCACGATTCGTCAAACTCTGTTTCAAACGCTGCCAAAGATTACGAGGACCTTGATCAGTCACAGATGTTCTTTGACTTTGTCCATGAGCAACAGGAGGAAAATCCTTTAACTCAGGCATACGCATTGGAGCGCGTGCTTGCATTTGTTGCATTTGTTTTGGTTGCACTAGCTTTTCTTTTTGCTTCACAACCCCTGTCATCTCATCAAGAACATGCGCTGTTGCCTCCATACTCACGGGAGCTGTCATAGCCGGTTGAGAACCACGACCTACTTGCATACGAGGCACATTTGATCTCTGTTCCTGAACAGCATTTGAACCATACGCAACAGCATTCGTCGCACTTCGTGTCGTCATTGCTTCTGCAGGATGTGCAAAAATTTGACTTTTTGGACGGAACTGTTCTCCGGTTGGTTTACCCTTCTCTATTTCAAGTGATTCGATCACTTCTACCATTGACTCAGAACGCAGAGGCGATGACTGAACATGAAAAGAACTGTGTGACGTTCCAGGATCGCTCTTGCGCATTGAAGAAGCAGGCCTTTGAAGCTGAGGATGAGACGACTGAACCACATCACTAACTTCACGATCAATACCGGTGGCAACCACAGAAACACGAATAACACCTTCCAATGACTCATCATCAATAGCACCAAAAATCACATTCGCATCAGCATCCACTTCTTCACGAATACGATTAGCAGCTTCATCAACCTCAAAAAGAGTCATATCACGACCACCCGTAATAGAAATCAGTAAACCACGCGCCCCACGCATAGAGGTATCATCCAACAATGGGTTTGCAATAGCAGCTTCAGCTGCAGCCAAAGCACGTCCTTCACCAGATGCCTCACCCGTTCCCATCATAGCTCGACCCATTTCGTGCATAACAGAGCGAACATCAGCGAAATCAAGGTTAATCAAACCCTCTTTAATCATCAAATCCGTAATGGAAGCAACACCAGAATAAAGCACTTGGTCAGCCATAGCAAAAGCATCAGCAAACGTTGTCTTATCATTTGCAATACGGAAAAGATTTTGATTGGGAATAACAATCAATGTATCGACAGACTTTTGTAATTCTTCAATACCAGCCTCTGCCGTTTTCATACGACGTGCGCCTTCAAACTGAAACGGCTTTGTCACAACACCAACAGTCAAAATACCTTTTTCACGTGCTGCGCGAGCAACAACAGGAGCAGCCCCTGTTCCAGTTCCTCCCCCCATACCAGCAGTAATGAAAACCATATGAGAGTCTGCAAGATGATCAATAATTTCATCAATACATTCCTCTGCCGCCGCTTGTCCAACTTCCGGTAAAGCACCAGCACCCAAACCCTCTGTCACAGCTGCTCCAAGTTGGATAACACGTTCAGCCTTTGACATAGCCAAAGCCTGTGCATCCGTATTTGCAACAACAAAATCAACTCCCTGAAGACCAGCATTTATCATATTATTCACGGCATTCCCGCCACCACCTCCAACACCAAAAACGGTAATGCGTGGCTTCAATTCCGCGATATCTGGCCGATGCAGATTAATCGTCATTTTCTTTTCCTTCTCATAAGACACCGCAAGCCAAAGCGATGAAATTTATCCAACTAGACTTAACTAAAAACTCTCACGCAACCACTGACCAACACGCTGAAAATACCCACGCGTGCCCATCGATAAATGATTTCCTGCCGCCTGCATTGTTTTTTCTTCAAAACCCACCAATTGCGGATAAATTAACAACCCAACAGCAGATGTAAACGCCGCCCCTTTTGCAAGAGAAGGAAGCCTCGAAATACCTAAAGGCCGCCCGATACGAACATTTCTTCCTAATATAGTACGTGCCATTTCTGGCAATCCTGTTAACTGGCTTGCTCCCCCAGTCAAAATAACACGTTTACCAATGATGTGACCAAAACCAGAACGATTTAAACAATCACGGACCATTTCTAAAATTTCTTCAACACGCGCACGAATGATACGCCCAAGAACCGCGCGAGGATATTGAGTTTCACGCTGTTCATTCCCAATTTCTGCTACATTAATCATTTGCCGCTCATCAGCGCTTGTTAGAAGTGCTGAACCATAAACAACTTTTAAACGTTCCGCCTCTGTTAAAGACATAGAAAATCCGCGCGCAACATCAAGAGTGACATGATGCCCCCCAACAGCAAGAGCATCCGCATGAATAAATTTTCCCTCAAAAAACACTGAAAATGTTGTTGTTCCACCACCAAAATCAATACATGCAGCCCCTAAATGCGCCTCATCATTCATCAAGACAGCAAGACCACTTGCAAAGGGAGTAGCAACCATTGCTTCAACACTCAAATGTGCACGATTAATACAAGTTTCTAAATTACGCAAAGAAGCTGTTTCTGCTGTTACCACATGCACGTCGACACCAAATGTTTCCCCCGCCATACCAATAGGATCAGAAATTCCTTTATCTCCATCCAATACATAAGAAACTGGAACTGAGTGCATAACATGACGTTCAGCATCAAAAGCCTTACGCGAAACATCTGAAAAGGCCATACGCATATCACGCTTGGTGACTTCACGACCATTCAAATGGACCTTTCCATTAATCAAAGCACTTTGTAATCGACTTGAGGAAAAATTCACAATCACTGAATCCACCACCAAGCCAGCCATTTTTTCTGCCGCATCAACAGCCAATCTTATTGATTGTTCTGCTGCAAACATATCCATGACAACACCAGATTTAATACCGCGTGAACGCTGCACTCCAAAGCCTAGAATTTCCGTAGAATGTGTACGACCATGTAAATAGTGCGCATGCTTCAAAGGACGCAAACAAGCAATAAGACAAACAATCTTACTTGAACCGACATCAAGCACCGTTAAAAAACGTGTTTTACGCCCTCCCAGATGATGTGATCTAAGCAACATCATGGGTTTCCTGCCTTTCGTGCCTTTAAAATACGTTCTTCTTCTGCTACAGTAGCGTTATAACGCTCCAACGTTTCATCTGACAAAGAAACAGTAATTCGATCAGCAAGACGTAAATCAACACTGAGAATATCGCGCGATAAAAGATCCTGCATTGTACCGGACGAAATAAGAGAGGAAAGCCTTTCAAGTGCACCATTTTCAGGCAACATAACGCGCATTCCATTATCCAAAACAAGATCCCAACGTCGATTACCTACCCGCACAAAAGCACGAATACGATCATATACTTCTGGATAAACTGACAGCGCTTGAATAAATCCTTTAGCAGCATTTTGCGCACCCTGCCCCACCACAAGAGGCAAATCCCGAGAAATTTCTCCTTTAAAGGGTACAATGACGCGCCCCGTATTATCAACAATATCCATTATGCTATCATGTTGCCAAATGGCATAGGGTTCACGCTCCACGATGGAAATGCGCATTCTATTGGGATAAATTTTCTGAACATTAGCCGATTGCACCCAAGCCTGTTTTTCCAAAAGAGAACGTGCTCTTTCAACATCAAAAGTGAATATAGAAGGCGCAACATCAAGTTTTAAAATTTTAAAAATATCCTGCTTTGTTAAGCGCTTATTACCGCTTATATCGACATGAGTGACCACAAAACTACTATCCAATATGATCGTATTTACGATCACAGCCATCTGACCACTCGATGAAAGTCCATAAAAAGCCGTAACCAAGAAAAACCATACAACAGCAAAAGAGCCGAAATGGCGTGGAATATGAATATTGACAAAAACAAACTCAGACATAAACCGAAGAAAACGACGATAAAGACGTGGCAAAGCCGGCACTGAAAGCACCTCCATCGGAACATTTGTTTTATTAACATTCAACGCATACATGATGCGTCCTCCACCATCCATTGAACAATATCGCCGTAAGTACGGCCGCTCGCTTTTGCAATATCAGGAAGAAGAGACGTCGATGTCATACCGGGTTGCGTATTAATTTCAAGCCAAACCAATTCTCCCGTTTTCTCATCAAAACGAAAATCAGAACGGCTAACACCTCGACACCCTATCGCCTGATGGGCTGCTAAAGACATTCTTTGCACACTTTGGTAAATATTTAGTGAAAGTTGTGCAGGACAAATATGAAGAGAACCACCCATTTTATATTTCGAGTCATAATCGTAGAATGGAAAGTGTTTATCGGGAAGAATTTCACACACATCCAGCACTTCATTCCCCAAAACAGCACAAGTCAATTCACGACCAGGAATATATTTTTCAATCATCACCTCATCGGCATATCCCCACTCAGCTCCCCCAATATTATGCGGCGGCGCAGCTTCATCCCCCTGAACAATGACAACACCAAAACTTGATCCTTCACACACAGGTTTAATTACATAAGGAGGCTCCATGGGGTGTGTTTGTCCCAAAGCAAAGCGGCTCATGATACGAGAAGGAGCAACACAAACCCCAACATTTTCAACGATAATTTTTGCACGTCCCTTATCCATTGCCAAAGCGGATGCCATCACACCAGAATGGGTATAAGGAATTTTTAAATATTCAAGAATCCCCTGAATCCGACCATCTTCACCAAATGGACCATGCAATGCATTGAAGACAATATCGGGCTGCAACTTTTCAAGAACAGAAGCAATATGAGCGTCAACATCCACGCGGCTCACGCGATACCCCTGCAGCTCTAGAACATCAGCACAAGCCGCCCCTGAAGATAAACTTACAGACCGTTCAGAAGAAAAACCTCCCATTAACACAGCTATATGTTTATCTCTCATAATAAATCACCCTCTTTCGCATACTATATGTAGTCTATATAAAATACATCAGCACCACATACAGAAAAAACAAGGTTTATCCTTGCGAATCAATAACCTAGCATTTTGCATAATGAATCAGACTCAAAAGCCTGATGCAAGAGATTCTTTGTTAATTTATTGATTCTTAATAGAAATTTTTTATTATCTCTTTGAAATGACTCAATTTTTTATTTGCACTTTTTTAGTGAACAATAAATCAATGAAATGGATCAAAAGGAGAAACACTTCGACCACGCTCAAATTGACCGATACGCTCTATTTCCCACTGTAAAAGGTGGGCTGAATTTGCAAAAACACGCGCACGCACTGTTTCTCCCAATGCTTCAAGATCATATCCTGTTGCTTGCCCTGTATTAATCATAAAATTACAGTGCATTTCACTCATTTGAGCGCCACCAATCCGTAAACCACGACACCCTGCTTCATCAATCACGCGCCACGCAGATCCATTCTCAGGATTTTTGAAAGTTGATCCTCCTGTCTTTTCACGAATAGGTTGTACAGTTTCTCTGTGGAGGGAAACTTCATCCATAGCAGCACGAATATCATCTTTATTACCAAGTTTTCCTTCCAATAAAGCAGCTGTAAAAATAAAATCTTTAGGAATATCACAATGGCGATAGGAATAATGCATATCTTTCAAACTCAAGATATGACGTTGTCCTTTACGATCCAGCGCATAGACCTCGACAACACGCGCTGCGGTTTCAACACCATTCGCCCCAGCGTTCATTTTGAGAGCTCCTCCAAGAGCACCAGGAATACCATGATAAAAATGAAAACCTGCAACTTCTGCCTTTAAAGCGGCAGCAGCTAAATGTTTATCCGCCGTACCAGCACCAACTAAAAAGCCTTTTGGAGAAACTTGCTGCACTTGCCCAAAATTTTTTGGCGAAAGACGAATCACAACACCAGGAACGCCCCCATCACGCACCAGAAGATTAGAACCAATTCCCACAATTGTTACAGGGATAGATTCAGGAAGATTTTGCAGAAAAACTGCTAAATCTGCCTCATCAACAGGCTGATAAAAAAGCTCTGCCAACCCGCCCGTGCGAAACCACGTTACCTTACGCATTTCAACATTAGGTGTAAGTTTGCCTCTCACGCCACCCAACAGCGGTTGCAATTGCGCCAATAGCGCCTCACCATCAATGTGCTGAAAATTTATCATGACCATCCAATACCGCTAACTGATGAGGCAACGCACAAGCCCATTGTGTGATATTGCCAGCACCAAGAAAAACAACATAATCCTCTGCCTGAGCAAGTTTTGAGACAAGAGACACGACATCTTCCAGACTATGTATCAAGCGCACATCACGATGACCCGCCATTTTAATATGCTCTACCAATTCTTGAGAACCAAATCCTACAATAGGCTCTTCACCAGCCGCATAAACAGGCGTAATCAACACTGTATCTGCATCATTAAAACAAGTAGAAAAATCATCAAATAAATGATACAAACGTGAATACCGATGGGGTTGTGCAATCGCAATAACACGTCCTTTTGCACTCTCACGTGCTGCACGCAAAACAGCCTTTATTTCAACAGGATGATGTCCATAATCATCAAATATTTCAATACCCCGCCAGCTTCCTGTTCGCGTAAAACGCCGTTTTACTCCGCCAAATTCTGCTAAGCCCCTTTTTATAGCTTCATTTGAAATGCCAAGTTCATGCGCAATAGCAATAGCCGCCGTTGCATTAGCAACATTATGCTGTCCTGCCATGGGCAAAAGCAAATTTTTCAACTCAATCTTTCTTCCTGTTTTGCGTGAGCGAACAAGAACATCAAAATGCGTTTTTTGACCATCCATCGAAAGATTAAGAAAACGAACATCCGCTTGTGGATTTGCACCATAAGTAATCACCCAACGATCATCAATACGGCCCGCCAATGACTGAACCTCTGGATGATCAAGGCACAAAACAGCAAAACCATAAAAAGGAACATTTTCTACGAATTGCCGAAAAGCCTCACGCACAGCATCAAAACTTCCATAATGATCTAAATGCTCAGCGTCAATATTAGTAATAACAGCAATATCAGCAGGCAGCTTTAAAAATGTACCATCACTTTCATCAGCTTCAACAATCATCCAATCGCCATCTCCTGTACGAGAATTCGTACCATAAGCATTAATAATACCGCCATTAATCACCACTGGATCAAAATGACCAGCATCAAGAAGAGCTGCGACCATTGATGTGGTGGTTGTTTTACCATGTGTACCACCCACCGCAATTGCACGCCGAAACCGCATCAGCTCCGCCAGCATTTCTGCACGTCTGACAAGCGGTAAATGTCTTTCCTTTGCAGCAATATACTCAGGATTTGTTTTTTTAACGGCAGTAGAAAAAACAACAACCTCTGCATTCCCTAAATTTTCAGCACAATGACCTATATGAACGTTAATTCCTTTTCTCCGCAAACGTTCAACATTTGCACTCTCAACTTGATCTGACCCTTGAACTTTATAGCCAAGATTATAAAAAACCTCCGCAATTCCACTCATACCGATCCCCCCAATTCCGATAAAATGGATAACACCTATATCAAGTGGCATTTTCATTAAAAAGCTCCTCTTTTATATCTGACAACAATCGCCCTGCAATTAAGGATTCAGCCATATCAGCAAGGCAACTGGTTGCATGAGGTTGCCCAACTTTTTTTGCAGCAAGCGCTTGTTTTTCTAATAAATGGGGCGCACAACAAGCGTGCATTAAAAGAGAAGAAAGCTTTTGTGCATTTAAATCTTTTTCTGATACAATTTGCGCACCACCTACACGAGCAAGCAGAGCTGCATTGGCAGCCTGATCATGATCTAAAGCATGGGGATAGGGAACAAGCAAAGCAGGTCTACCAATCACCGCTATCTCACAAACAGATGAAGCCCCAGCGCGCGACAAAATAAAATGGGCATGTGCCATACGTTCAGCCATATCATCAAAAAAAGGAGCTACCTCTGCTTGTACACCCATATCACGATAGATTTTGATCAACCCTTCTGCCTCACCTCGAACTTGCTGCACAATTCGTAAACGTTTACGGTTTTTATCATCGAATAAAGCAATAGCTTCTGGAACAATATGTGAAAAAGCAGAAGCCCCTTGGCTACCTCCAAAAATCAAAAAATGAAATGGCTCTTCACCAGTTGAGGGATGATAAGGAATTTTGCCCGCCTTCAACACAGCCTCACGGACAGGATTCCCCGTGAAAAGTATTTTATGAGCATAAGCGCCATTTGGCGACAACAAACCACCAGCGATTGCACGCACAAAAATTGCCAACATCCGATTGGCACGCCCCATAACAGCATTTTGTTCATGAATAAATGTTACACGCCTCGTTAAGGCCGCAATAAAAAGAGGAGGAAAGCTCGGATACCCCCCAAATCCTCCAACAAGAACAGGACGTAATTTATAAAACAACGCCAACGATTGCCCCATACCCCTTAGCAAAGACCAAAACGTCTTTATCAGAGCAAAAGGATGGCGTCGTGTAAATGTTGCCGATGAAACGATATGAATATGCTCTTCATCAAAGCACCGAACAAAAGGTCGTGCTCTTTCATCTGTTATTAAATGAACATCATATCCACGCTGCCTTAATTCAACAGAAAGGGCTTCAGCAGGAAAAAGATGTCCACCTGTACCACCAGCCACCAAAACAATAACTTTTTTATCATTCATAAGGGGTATCCAAGACAGAAGAGGAAGAAAAAGCTGAAAGGCGTGCTTCTGGCCAACGACGTGTTAAACTGAGCAAAATGCCCATTGAAAACGCAATCGCCACCATCGAAGAACCACCATAAGAAATAAAAGGCAATGTCATGCCTTTTGGAGGAATTAAGTGAAGATTAACGGCCATATTAATCGCTGATTGAAAGCCAATCATCATTGCTATGCCAGTAATACCAAGACGTATAAAGGAATCACGTGTATTCATGGCTATATACAATGAACGCATAACGATAAAGCCAAAAAGCATCATAATTAATAAACAAAGGATAATACCATATTCTTCAGCAGCGACGGAAAACACAAAATCTGTATGGCTATCAGGAATGATACGTTTTACTGTTCCCTCCCCAGGACCTTGCCCAAACCAACCACCATTCAAAATAGCCTCACGTCCTACATCCACTTGAAACGTATCCCCTTCACCTGTCAAAAAACCATTGATACGCTCGCGCACATGATGCAGAAAAAGATAAGCTAAAATAATTCCTACAACGCCTAAAATGAGAAAGAGAAAAATAATGGTAAGAGGTACACCAGCAATAAAAAACAGCCCCCCCCATGTTGCACTTATTAAAACTGTTTGTCCAATATCAGGCTGCAAAACCAGAAGCACACAACAAATGGCATAAAGTAGAATCGCTAACGTATAACCCAGAATTCCCCTCCTGCGTATCTGTTCTGAAAAAAGCCAAGCAGACATAACCACAAAAGCTGGCTTCATAAACTCTGAAGCCTGTACAGAAAAACCAAATAGCTGAATCCACCTCCGTGCTCCCTTTAATTCTGGACCAAAAAATAAGGTTGCAACCATAAGAGCAAGCGTTACAATGAGCAAAAGAGCACATAAACGACGAATATTAGAAAGCGAAAAAAAAGAAATGGTAACCATCGTAAAAAATGCTGAAATGCTAAAAATGATATGCCACCGAACAAAATAAAAACTATCAGCAATTCCGATTTTTTTTGCAATAATAGGGCTGGCAGCAAAAGATAGCATAATGCCAATACCCATTAAAATTAAACAAGCTGCAAAGATAGAGCGATCAATCGTCCACCACCAATTAGCAATTGGATCTCTATCTGCGCGCGTAACCATGGTATCCACCTTATCCATTTTATAAATTATCTTAAAGTGATATGGTTCCCCAGCCTATTTAACAAACACTTTAAAAACTAAATTACACAAAAAAAGATTCTGGAGTCTTAACGCAAAAATATTTTTTTATAACTGATGCTTTTTTATTGTAACTGCATCACAAAAGAGACAAATGCTTCACCTCGCATTTCATAATTTTTAAATTGGTCATAACTTGCACAAGCAGGTGACAAAAGAACCGTCACCTCTTTTTCCTTACAACCCATTGCGTCAACAGCTGCTTCATGCACCGCATTTTTCAAAGTTAAGCTCATAGAAAAGGGAAAAGCAGATCCAATGGTGCGGGCAAATTCTTCCGCCGCGCTCCCAATCAAATAGGCTTTACGAATTTTAGGAAAAAATTCTCTAAGAGACTCTATTCCTCCCTGTTTTGCCTCTCCCCCAACAATCCAAAAAATATCATTAAAGGTGGAAAGCGCAGGAGCTGTTGCATCTGCATTAGTCGCCTTGCTGTCATTGATAAACAAAACCGCCCCCATTTTACGCACCTGCTGCATACGATGATCCAGCCCTTTATAGCTTGCTAAACAGTTCTCTATATGTGGATCGGTTATTTTTAAAGCCTGCAACGTTGCTAATGCCATAAGGGCATTTTGCGCATTATGACATCCGCGCAAAGCAGTCATAGACGCCAGATCTGCAAGCATATGACGCTGTCCTTGACAAACAGAAAAGAGCTTAGTCCCATCTGCATAAAAACCATTTTCAACAAAATGATCCTTGGAAATTGCCCAAATTTTCTTCCCCTCATGAAGCAACTGTTGATATAAAACCCGACAAGCTGCATCATCAACTGAAATAAAAGCCTGAGAAGCCTGAGCAATCAGATGCCTTTTGGTTTGCACATAACAGGCAAAACTCCCATGTCGATCAATATGATCAGGTGTCAAATTCAATAAAAGTCCAATGGTCGGCTGAAGAGAGGGAGTAAGATCAATTTGAAATGATGAACATTCAATCACATAGATACGTTTTTTAACAAATGGCTTAAGCGTCAATATTGCCTTTCCAATATTTCCCCCCATCTGCACATCATAGCCCATTTTTTCCAACAAATGGGCAAGTAAAGCCGTTGTAGTTGACTTCCCATTCGTCCCCGTAATCGCAATGAAAGGAACATCTTGGTCACAAAAACCATAATGCTGTAAAAAATGCTGGCGCGCACGAACAAATAATTCAATATCACCGATAATTTCTATATTTTTTTTTCGTGCTTTTTCAACAACCCAATGGGGTTGAGGACAATTTAAAGGAACTCCAGGAGCTACAATCAATGCAACAAATTCTGACCAATCTTCATAACGGAGATCTCGCGTTGGAATATTGTGCCGAAAAGCCATTTGCACGCTTGAAGGACTATCATCCCACGCCACCACTTCTGCACCGCCACGCATCAATGCTTGTGCCGTTGCTAGTCCAGACTTCCCCAATCCAAATAAAGCAACTTTTTGTCCTTTATAACACGCAACAGAAATCAAAATCTCACCGCAATTTAAGTGTTGAAAGACCAATAAGAGCAAGAACAATTGAAATAATCCAAAAGCGTATCACGACTTGGCTTTCAGTCCAGCCTTTTTTCTCAAAATGATGATGTATCGGTGCCATAAGAAACACGCGTTTTCTCGTTAATTTGAAATAACCAACCTGAATAACGACCGAAAAAGCTTCCACAACAAAAAGCCCACCAATAAGAGCCAAAACAATTTCGTGCTTCGTAGCGACTGCAACAGTCCCTAATAATCCTCCAAGAGCCAACGAACCAGTATCTCCCATAAAAATAGCTGCAGGTGGTGCATTAAACCATAAAAAACCAAGCCCTGCCCCAACAACAGCTCCCAATAAAACAGCCAATTCACCTGCTCCCGATACATAATGGATTTGGAGATAATCAGCAAAATTCATATTACCAGAAAGATAAGCAATCAGAGCAAAAGATAAGGCTGCAACCATCACAGGAACAATAGCAAGGCCATCAAGTCCATCCGTCAAATTAACCGCATTACCCGTCGCGACAATAACAAAAGCAGAAAAAGGAATAAAAAACCAGCCCAAATTGATAAGATAATCTTTCAAAAAAGGCAAAGCGAATCCAGATGAGCCAATTTTCAGGATGACAAAAGCAGCAATTGCGGCAACACAAAACTCCAAACTTAACCGTGCTTTCCCAGAAAATCCTTTGTCTGTTTGTTTTGTGACCTTAAGATAATCGTCATAAAATCCAATTGCCCCAAAAGAAAGCATAACCAATAGCGATACCCAAAAATAAATATTCGATAAATTACACCACAAAAATGCCGATACCACAATGCCAGTTAAAATCATCAATCCACCCATTGTAGGTGTTCCAGCCTTTTTAAAATGTGTTTGAGGACCATCCGCACGAATCGGTTGCCCCTTACCCTGCCGCAATTTAAGAGAAGCAATGATGCTGGGTCCAAACAAAAAGACGATGAGCCCCGAAGTAAGCATAGCCGCTATCGTGCGAAAAGTAATGTAACGAAATACATTCACACCTGGAAGCCAATCACTAAACGAAGAAAAAAACAGCATCATGGTACAAAAAACCTCTTAAAACTATGAAGAAACCGCTTTATAGCGGTCAAGCAATGCAGTCACAATATTTGATGAACAAAGGCTATTGGATGATTTAACCATAAGCAGATCCCCAGAAGAAATTTCTGCTAAAAGGAGAGATAAAATTTTCTCAATATTTTCAGCATAATGAACCTTAACACCAGCAGACAAATCACTGACTAAAGATTTCATCGCCTCACCAAATAGAAAAACCGGATTAGCACCGGAAAGACGTATTGGCTTTATTAAATCACGATGAAGCTTTTCACTATACTCCCCTAACTCTAGCATATCTCCTAAAATAGCAATTCGCCGCCCCTCTTCCCCGACTGGTCCTGTAGCAAGAAGCTCAAGCGCAGCACGCATAGAAGCAGGATTTGCATTATAGCTTTCATCAATGAGATAAAATTCACCCCCATTTGATAAAGACAGTCGATAACGAACACCTCGCCCCTTTTGAGAAGAAAAATGGCGAAAAGAAAGAAGAACAGGCTCTAACTCAACTCCCATAGCATCACAAGCAGCAATAACCCCTAAACTATTTTGCACAATATGGCGTCCGGGAGCACCAATTTGAACCTCCCTATCCCGCTCCCTAATACGTACAATCATAGAAGAACGATCAGTTAGAAGACGTATATCTCGTGCTTGATAATCAGCATTTTTGCTCTCACCAAAGCTTAAGATATTCTTTACACCGCATTTCTTTGCTTCTTGAACGAGATAAGAAAAAAAATCACTATCCGCATTTAAAATGGCAATGCCTTTCTCATCTAATCCTTCAAAAATTTCAGCTTTTGCCTTTGCTATTTCTTCAAGATTTTTGAAAAAACCCATATGTCCTGCACAAATATGCGTAATGAGAGCAACATGCGGACAAACCAGTTTGACCAGAGGGCGAATTTCATCTCTATGATTCATGCCAATTTCAAAGATACCATAATCACTCTCCATAGGCATCCGCGCTAAAGTGAGTGGAACCCCCCAGCAATTGTTTAAAGAAGCGAAATTCGCATGAACATTCCCAGTCGTTGCAAGTGCTTGTTTCAAGGCTTCTTTTGTCGTTGTTTTTCCCACCGATCCTGTTATCGCGATAATCTTAGCTCTTGAACGTTTGCGTGCAGCTTGTGCAAGTTTTTCTAAGGCTTGCAAAACATCAGGAACAACAATAAGCGGGGCCGATATCTTTTTCATATCCCTCAAACGGTGTTCCGCAACGATAAGAACGCCTGCACCTCGTTCATAAGCTTGCGCAGCAAAATCATGACCATCAAGATGATGCCCTTTAATGCAGAAAAAAATATCACCTTCCGCAAGAGTACGACTATCAATGGAAACCCCAGAAAAAGTTTCTGGCATGCTTCCCATTACAACACCATTAATTGCAGCAACAAGTGCTTGCTTATCCCATAAAGCTGTCATTTCTTTCGGTCCTCTAAAGCTTCTATCGCTTTCAAACGATCTGAAAAAGGATACGTTGTCTGCCCTATAATTTGGCCATCCTCATGACCTTTTCCAGCAATGATGAGTGTATCACCAGCTTTCAAAAGCTCCACCGCATAAGAAATAGCCTCACCACGATCTGCTATCTCTATTGCTGTTGGCACTGCCTGTAAAATATCCTTGCGTATTTTTTCTGGCATTTCTGTGCGAGGATTATCATCCGTTACAATAACAATATCCGCTTTATCCGCCGCAATTTTTCCCATCAAAGGTCTTTTTCCTTGATCACGATCTCCTCCACAACCAAAAACAACAATCAAACGCCCTTGCGTAAAGGGACGAACAGAAAGCAAAACCTGCTCCAAAGCTTCTGGTTTATGAGCATAATCAATATAAACAGGCGCATTATTTTCTGTCTTTCCGACAAATTCTAACCGCCCAGGCGCCCCCTGCAAAGTTTCAAGCGCAGAAAAAACCTTACGAGGTGAAACACCCGTTACAATTGCTAACCCCGCTGCCATAAGCGCATTGGCTACCTGAAAATCTCCAGCCAAAGGCAAATCAAATGTATAAATATTATTTTCCACACGACACTCAATACACTGTTTTGAGCGTTGATGTTCAACACGATTAATCGTGATAAATTGCCCCTTACGACCAATTGTCAAGACACGGCGGCGCGCTTGTGTAACAACATCAATAACCTTTTGTGAATAAACATCATCAGCAAAAATCAAAGCAGGAGCAGATACAGGCAAAAGTGTATCAAATAACTTCATTTTAGCCCGCAAATAATCCTCTACCCCCGTGTGATAATCCATGTGATCTCGCCCTAAATTGGTAAAGGCACCAGCCGTTAAACGAACTCCATCAAGTCGTCCTTGATCAAGCCCATGCGAAGATGCTTCAAGGGCTGCATGCGTCACACCTTCATGAGAAATTTCACAAAGAAGACGGTGCAAGGCAACCGGATCAGGTGTTGTGAGAGAACCATAAACATTCCGTTTAGGAGAAACAACACCAACCGTTCCTATACTCGCAGCACAAAATCCAACATGAGTCCAAATTTGCCGAATAAAAGAAACAACAGATGTTTTACCACTTGTACCAGTCACAGCAACGACCGTTTCAGGCTGAGAACCGTAAAAACGTGCAGCTGCCAACGCTAAACTATGACGAACATTAGAAACACGTAAAATGGGAACAGATAAATCCTCAAGAACAGCATGACAATCTGTAACAATTGCTCGTGCGCCACGCTTTATCGCATCATCTATATAGTGCCTTCCATCACTTTTTTTTCCTTGAACAGCGACAAAAACATAGCCTGGCAAGACTTGTCGAGAATCTGCACTGATTCCTGTTATTTCCATTGAAGAAAGATTCTGATCTTCAAGACATTCTGTAAAAACTGTTCCAAACAACATAACGCTGCACCTTTGTATTCATTTTACCGTTGTTTAACGAAACTTGAATTACTCTTTTTACTTAAAAGAGGCTCATATTCTTTTTTAAAATCGGATTTTACACCAAGAAAACTAGCTGTGCGACGAACAATATTAGCAAGCATTGGTCCAGCATTCATCCCCGCTGTTGCTGAACGCTGTCCCTCTGCAGGCTTTGGTTCATCAATAATTGTTAAAACAACATAAACAGGATCATCAATAGGAAAAGCAGCAAGAAAACTATTGAAATTTTTTGTTTTAGAATATTTTCCATTTTCAACTTTTTCAGCTGTTCCTGTCTTACCACCTACACGATAACCTTCAACTTTTGCATTACGTCCAGAACCAATATCACTATTTAATTTATAAAGGTAACGCATATTTTGACTTGTTTTAGCCTGCAAAACCCGTTTTGCGTAGTGCAAAGTTTGTCCTTTTGTACGTTTTAAAAATGTCGGAGCAATTAACCAACCACCATTCATTAAAGCAGCAGCCCCGACAGCCGTTTGCAAAGGTGTTGTTGCCATACCATGCCCAAAAGCAATGGTCATCGAATGAATATCCTTCCAATGATGTGGCACAATAGGATGGGCAACTTCAGGCAATTCTGTTGTCAATCGATCCAGTAAACCAAGTCGTTTCAAAAAATTACGATGTCCATCAATCCCCACCGCCAATGCCTCCTTAGCAGAACCAATATTAGAGGAATAAATAAAAACCTCCCATAACGTTAAGGGACGATTTTTCCCATGAAAATCATGAATAGTATACCCACTACTTGCTTTTATTGGCTTTGAAGCATCAATAATACTGTTTAAATGAAAAATATCGGAATCAAGAGCCATGGCAGTTGTAAAACTTTTAATGATTGATCCCATTTCAAAAGCTCCTGCCGTCATCCGATTGAGACGATCACTTTTTAAAGCTTCAATAGGATTTCCAGGATCAAAATCTGGTAGTGATGCCAAAGCCAAAACTTCCCCCGTATGTATATTTAAAATAATAGCTCCTGCAGCAATTGCCCTATAACGCTTCATAGCCTGAATAAGTTCATCATGAACAATTGCCTGAACACGCACATCAATCGAAAGCTGAACTTGTTTTAATGATTCTTCCATAGCAAGACCAGCGGCACGCAAAGCACTCAACCCCGCATCATCAATATATTTTTCCATACCTGCAATGCCCTGATTATCAACATTCACCATACCGAGAATATGGGAAGTTACAGGTCCATCAGGATAAAAACGACGAATTTCAGTCCGAAAACCAATTCCTGGTATACCAAGAGCCATAATTTTCGTCTTCTGCATTGGTGTTAACCCACGCTGTATCCAAGAAAAACCAGATTTTCTTTTTAAGCGCTTATAGGTTTCCTGCCAATTAAGATCAGGCAAAACTGTTGAGAGCAATTCAATTGTTTCATCCACATCAATAATACGTCGTGGCTCAGCAAAAAGTGAGTAAGTTTTAATATCTGTTGCCAATAAACGACCATTACGATCAACAATATCAGGCCGTGCCATCAATTGAAGAACTCCTGGCCCCTTTGCTTCTTCAATCTGTCCACCTTCCAACCCATAAGAAATAAGGCAAGCCCCCATGATGCCATATAAAATTAAAAAGCAGAACAACGAAAAAAGCAAACGTGGACGACTAGAATAGGGACGACGAACAGAAACATTATGATTATTCAACGAATTCTTTAAGCGCTTTTTCTTCTGTGAGAATAAAAAAGTCGATTTCATTACTGCGCGCCTTTTTGGACAACATCATTTATCTGAGAAGCCCGATTATTTGTCAAAATATCCTGATTATCTTCCAAGATATTTTGTTTAATCACTTCTTCAATTTGATCATGTACCCGTACCGGAATATCTTTAAACGCCACGATTTGACGCGGCTGTATAACCTCTAACTCAAGTTCTTTTTGATAACGTTTTGCAAGTTTTTGCATGCGTGAAGGCCTTATCATCACAGCCCACTCAGCACGAAGCAAACTTACCGTATTTTTTGCTGCAGCAATTTCATGCTCAAGATGACGAACTTCGTTCATTCGTTTTTGAACATCATATTTTACTTTATAAGTAAGACCTGCCATACAAATCATAATCATCACTAAGATCATATCAAATGTACGAAAAACTGTCATTTCTTGCCGCCTTCAAAACTGGCAATCTCTGCTAAACCAAATAATTTCATATCTGCTGCAAGAGCCTCTGCTTTAGTTCGTACACCAACACGCAACCGCGCAGAACGTGAACGAGGATTTTGCTGTAACTCCTCTTCACTTGCAGTTATCCCCCCTTTAAACAAAGGAAAAAATGTTGCTGGAGGCGTTTTTATTTCAGGAAGATAGCGTGATCTCATACACTCTCCTGAACGAAAAGAAAAAAATCTTTTGACCATACGATCTTCAAGAGAATGAAAACTGACAACCCCCAAACGACCACCCGGTTTCAAAATGCGTTCAGCAGCAAATAAGCCACGTGCAAGTTCATCAATTTCATCATTAACATAAATGCGAAGAGCCTGAAATACACGTGTTGCAGGATGAATGCGATCTCCTGGCTTACGTCCTATCAACGCTTCGATAGCATACGCCAAATCACCTGTACGCAAAAAAGGCTGAACAACACGACGCTTTTCAATCATCCGTGCAATTCGCCCCGCATAGCGCTCTTCTCCTAATATCTTAAAGATACGTGCCAAATCCCTTGCTTTTAAGTGATTTACAACATCGCCAGCAGTAAAACCAGTCTGAGCCATTCGCATATCTAATGGACCATCTTTTTGAAAAGAAAATCCCCTTTCAGCTTCATCAAGCTGCATTGAAGAGACACCAATATCCAAAATAACGGCGTCTACCTTCTCTTCAACAACGCGATCCAACTGTGAAAATTCCATTTGCACCAAACGAAGTCGTGGAAAAAATTCTTCAACAAGCGATTGTCCCGCACTAATAGCATGAGGATCACGATCAAGAGCGATCACCTCCGCCCCTGCCTTTAACAAAGCGCGCGTGTAACCACCAGCACCAAAGGTGCCATCAATCACTTTTGCTCCAACCAATGGCATAAGCCCAGCCAAAACTGGCTGCAACAACACTGGGATATGGCGTTCAGCTCTTTGATCCTGCTTTATCAAAATAATCCGTCTTGAAGTTATGCTGTCTCAAATCAACAGCTCTCTCATAGCAACTGATTTTAGAGTAACCTAGCCTTCAACTTTCATATTAATCACAATGAACGAAAAAACTAAAGTTATCCCAAGACAGATCCTAACGCATTATACTTAAAGAAATGTTATAATTTTTTAAAATACTCTTTGCTCAAGTGTCCATTTCAAACACATAGAATCCATAAAAGACCATATATAATTGATCTTATAAAATATCGCGTATCATCATGAAATATCAGTCGGCCTATAAGCCGGGTTCTGTAGAGTAAAGCTTACACTTTACATGGCAACCATTCATCTGGGACGGATGTTACCATCCGCCTCGTGCAACCTACCCGAATGACTCGCCCGGAAATCGGCTGCAAATTAAATTTTGCACGTCATTTCTATTTGGTCTTGCTCCCGGTGGGGTTTACCTTGCCACATTCATTACTGAATGCGCGGTGGGCTCTTACTCCACCCTTTCACCCTTACCTATAAAAATAGGCGGTTTACTTTCTGTGGCACTTTCCCTAGGGTCACCCCCGCCGGGTGTTACCCGGCACCGTCTTTCCATGGAGCCCGGACTTTCCTCACTTGCCGCATTTCAGCATTAGACAAGCGCGGCTGCCCAGCCGACTGACGCATTAATTTATAAAACATTTTCTGCTCCGTGAAAATAGCATCTTAAAATATTTTATAGCAAACCTGTCTAAAAAGATGTTTTTATTTTAATGAAGCCAGATAAGTTTTCACTTTTGCGCAATATTTCGCCGAAATGGAATTCATTTTTTTTGCAGCATGACCTGCGTTATATTTAAGGATTGTACCACACGTACTTCCACCACTGAGTTTATACGCCCGTGCCAAATAACGCATACCATATTCAAGATTGGTCGCAGGATCGTACAAATCCTGTACAGAACCACTAAAGCCCAACCCTCGTGCCGTAGAGGGTTTAATTTGCATCAAACCTATTTCGCCAGCAGCCCCCTTTATACCTGCCTTATAATTACTTTCGACTTTTACAACAGCATGTGCTAAATTAACGGGAACATTATATTTATTCGCAAGTTTCTGAATAAGAAACTCATAAGGACGATCAGGAATCTTAGAAGCAACAATCACTGAGGCTTCTCCTGATTCCGCAACATTTAAGACACTATGAGTCCAACTTACATCAAATACAAAAAATACAGCACACGCTGTATTTAACAAGATTTTCAAAAATTGCATTTTCTTTCTCTTCACTCAAACATTCTCAAATTCTAGCTGCAAATAATTTGCAAACGTATTGTACAAAAAAAGAAAGCAAAAGAACGGCTTGAAAAAGGAAAGAGTAAGACAATTTCAAGATAAAATTCTGCAACAAAAGAAAATATCTTTATGCACAAATTATAGATTTATCTATATCATAAAATAAAAAAAATAAAGAGACTATTATTAATCTTATAGCGTATTAAATAAAATGATATAATATACAAATTTCTACTATCACTATTGTATC
Source organism: Bartonella sp. MU70NMGDW (assembly GCF_042194085.1). Classification (NCBI taxonomy): domain Bacteria; kingdom Pseudomonadati; phylum Pseudomonadota; class Alphaproteobacteria; order Hyphomicrobiales; family Bartonellaceae; genus Bartonella; species Bartonella sp. MU70NMGDW. Next base: position 15,516 of record NZ_JBHIMK010000003.1, on the reverse strand, counting down.
ACTTAATTTTTATATTAAAAAAATAGCATCTTAAAGAGAGACAAGAACATCTTTTTACCGAAGATTCTCAATATCAAAAAAGTTTCACAAAAAATATAAACTGTTATCAACACTTCTCTCTGGTTAATACACACCCACAGCACTCTTTATGTCCGATAAAACCCCAACAAATCATAAAACAAGTCCCCGCTCCCATCATTGCGCATAAAAAATTCATAAATATACTAAAACTATCATACTCTTTACCAATTCAAAATATTGCAACAGACTTTTAGCTCTTAAGATGCCTCAAAGAAGCTTTTTACTTCTTCTTTTGAAAGAGCTTTTATCCACACAAGCCTCTCACTTGTAGTGCACAAGAAACTAATTTTTATTTTTTCACCATGAATAAATTTAAAACGAGAGAATTTTACAATTCTTAAGATTCTTACTCAATATGAAAATGACAAATTATCATTATAAAACAATATGCTAAAAAAGCCATATCCGTCTTTGTCCCTACAACAAAGCTCAACAATTACTTTTGTCTGTTTTTTTGAAAAATGTTAGGAAACTCAATACCCTCAAAGCCTTTTTAAATAAAAATAGACCTCTCATCTTCATTCAAATATTTTTTTCTTTGTCACAGACTACCATCTTATCAGCCTTGCACCTCATTTTCACAAATCATACAAATGAATAAATATCCTAAAGTCCGTAGAACAAAGGAAGCTTAAACCCTTTAAAAATTTTTTTATTTGCCTATATCAAATAAAAAAATAACTGGCATATAAAATACGATTAACGTGCTTTATTATAGCCAATACTGCTTTTACTTTTGTTATTGTCGCGATTGATAATACAATTAACTCGACCAATACCCTTGACAGACTTTCTTTCACTCCTGTAATGATTGCATCATTATCGTTATACTTTGATTGCTTACCTTTTGAGTAAGATAAATTTTGCTAATTATCCTACAAATTGATTATCTCCTCGCACTTTTCAAAAATTCATGAAAAGCTCTTGCTGCTTAAAATAAAACCCAAAAGCGCGATTAAAAAAACAGCTAAAAATAAGCATTAGCAATGGAAGGACGAGAAATCGCTTTTGAAAGAGCCATAGCAACAGTTTCACCAGATTTGTGAGCCTGCTCAAGACTCTGACCACTTTTAAAAGCAAGCGCAATTACATCACGACGCAGCTGCGCAATAAACACCTCTTGCTGTTGAGGACTCATCTTAGAAAGATGCTTGATAATATCTGGAAAAGATACAGACAATCTCTCTAACAACTCCTCCTCTGTTACATCAAGCTTCTGAGAAGAAAAAGAAGAGCGGCCGGAAAAAAACTGATAAACAGCACTACTTTGAGAAGCAAAAAAGACAGCGCCAAAAATAAAAAACATAAATAAAATAAAAACAATACGACGCGAAAAAGATTCCATTATCTCTTACCTAAAGATCACAGAACACAAACATAGATTCCTTTTATGATTCTCCTTATAGCATTCAACGATGCCTCAATAAAGAAAAATCAAATTATTGAAAATGAATACGCTAACACTCTCCGCCCAACAAGACCTGCCCCTCTATGTATTCAGGTAGTATAGGCGAAACAATAACAGATCTTACACTTCCCCCTAATAACACGCTACAACATACCCCAAAACAATTATAAAAAGCCTGACTGAGGAAATCCTCAGTCAGGCCAGACAATCTAGGGGATCCACGCGGGGGGGGGGGAGGAGGTTCCCCGATCGTCCTCTCACATCAACCACTAAGATAGCCGATGCAATATTCTTGCTATGGAATAAAATTCTTTAAACAACAAGAAATTCTTATCATCTTCTACGCAAAAAAACATAAAAGAGTTATAAATTGTTTAAAAATGTTTAAATTTAGGCAAAAAAAGTTTAAAATGACCCAATTTGAAGCAATTTTATTTCAAGGAACATCAATTAGAATCTACAATCATTATAACTTTTAAATAGTTTCTTTCATAACTCTGATGATCATAATTAAAAAAACCGTAATTTCTACGTACCCACCCTATAAAAATCAAACTATGTAAAAGTAGAATCACTTTTCCAACAGCAATCACCACAAAAATAAAAATGTAGATTTTTAAAATCTTACACAAATAACCGTAAAAAATGAAAAACATCTTCTTGCAAGAAAACAATAAATTAGAGAAATAAAATCTTATCTATCTTCATAAAAAAATCTGTAAATGATTATTAAAATATTGTCGCATCTCTCATGTAACAATCAATGAAGAATTTAAACAGCTTAATTTTTATGAAAAAATGAGAACTCTGAAGATATTTGTTTCGAATCACGTTCTATAATCATTCCAAATAACGATAAACTATTTTACAATAACCAACAGGCTCTAACGCATTTTAACATAACAAACCGAGATCAATGCAGACAGTTTCTCTTAATCTCTATCATTTAAATGATTCCGTAAAATAATACACACAGTAGTTTCTACACTCAAAAATTGTTATAGTCTGTTCTTCTAACGTAAATAATGCATTGATTTACAATCATAACGCATCATTTTACAACTTACATGAGAGATCTCAAGAACGTAAGATTCCCTTATTTTAAATCTTCGTCTATTGAATCAATGAATAGCCATACTACGGCACATCACAAACAAGAAAAAGCATATGGATAAAAAACATAAAGGCCCAAAAATAAAAACCTATTGCCGTCTTTACCATCCCTTTCATTTGCCTTTACGAATTTCAAACATGCTCATAACGCTGTGTTTTAAATAATGAAAATCATGCATTGTCTTACCCTTTTACCCCTTCGTCTTTTTAGAGCATCTTTTTGCACCCCTCACTAAAAATTCCAAGGTACTTCTTATCTAAGCACCTGTTTTAAAGAAACATCGTAAGATCTATTGGGTACCACCATTTTTGACATTTATGAAGGTATGAGCCATCACTATATTATATTATGCGCTATTACATCATATCGCCGCCGCTCTCATATTTAGAAATATGTATTTCCTTTTACAAACGGTATTATTTAGATAAATATCTTCTCTTGTAACAAACAAACAGACTCTTTTGGATTCTGAAACAAGAAATTTGAAATGAAAAAATATTCCTATATTCGAGCCTCTCATTGAAATCTAAAAAATCAATATATTGGCTAATAAAACAAATATGATATCAAGACACCTTAAATAACGATCCTCATAGGCTTATCTCTATAGAAGGTGCTTTCATTACACAGTACACAGCCACCAAGCCCCTGTAAAACACCAATACTCTCATATAAAAACATAATACAAATGTAAAAAACAATAGATTATCAATGATTGAATAAAGTTTTATCTCTACGCTATTCCTTAAGAAAAATCAGAGAATAAAGCAGGTCAACAAACGCGATTTATGCAAAATCGACTTGTTTATCTTTGATATCGTCAACTAATAAACGCGGATCACGAGCAAGCCAAAGCGTAACCATACCCTTCTCACTGTTTTCATTTTGTATAGGAGTAAGACAAACCGTTTGTTCTAGAACAAGTCCTGTATTTTTAAGCCATTGTTCTATTTGTAAAGCCGAAAATCCAAAACGCGTATGTGCTTGATCAGAATATGAAGACTCAATTTTATGATAACCAAAATCCACAATCAATAAACGTCCATGAGGACGCAAAACACTTGATATCTCATGAAGAAACATTTCAGGATTTTCAAGAAAATGTAAAACCCAATGAAGAATAACTAAATCAAAAGTTGTATCTCCAACAGACAAGTGAAAAACATTGCTATCAAGCACAACTTCAACCGCATGCGTATAAAGATTAGAAAACAATTTTAAGACAGAGTCTCCACCTATTCCAATATTCAGCATCGTTTGAAATGGTTTATCGCCAATGATTTCAAGTAAAGCGTTTTCCACACCATGATCTGCCATATAGGATGACCGTAATACATCCCATTGCAACGTATTTTGTAAAAAATGCTTCTTCCTCGTTTTTTGACGCTGCTTTTTAACATCCTTCAAACGTTCTAAATCATGCGCTAACAACATATCATGCTTTGGTAAAGCCGAAAGAACACCCATCACAATGTCTTTACCCAAAAAATCATGACAAAGCTTAAAATAAAGGCTATCTCCCTTCTGATAACGCTCAATCAATCGTGCTTCGTACAACAAACGTAAATATCGTGATATACACGCTTGCGACTGATCAAGAATAAAAATAAAATCAGGAATTGTTAAATCTTCATGACGCAAGAGCGTAAGAACACGTAAATGGTTTATTTCTGCGACCGCTTTTAGCAGCACAATCATTGCATCTAAACTTGCACTTTTTTTCATAATTATCCCTTAAACATTCTTATAAACATTTGTTTACAGAAAAAAAAGTCAAGCATAAAACGCATATTCTCATCTATTTTGTTCTCTCTATTTTATTATACTATAAAAAAATAGGCTACTGTAAAAAACGAACAGATCTCATCTCTCTGCTTCTCGTTATAATGATAATGCATTGATTTATAATAACAATTAATCATTTTCAACTTGAATAAAACATCGGAATACCGTAAATTTTCCTCATTTCAAATCGATTCATGATAAATCAATCCAAATTATTCTCTTACAGCTCATAAACAGAGGAGACATATGGATAAAAATACTTTTTATAGTCATCTCAAAACAAGAACTGCGTACCATTGAGAAAAAATAAATAACATGATGGTGCCAGCTTGCATTTTTATTAAGTAAAGATGACAATGCTCAATGACCAGAGCATTTGTAGAAATAGTACTATACTCTTCATCCACTCCTTTTCATTGCAATTTTACAAGCAATAACCGGTTATATATCATGAGTAGAATAACCCTATTTAGGTCATAATTTCATAAAGTGTCTCTTACTCTTTTCAATGAATAAAAACTTACACAGAGTACACACGCACTTTATTTATGAAATAAAAAACGCAATAAAACACACTATTATTCCAACAAAGTTGAGATAAGATAAAAAATTCTAGCGTGTAAGAGGTTTATAATTTGCATGCTTAGGATTAAGAGATTCCGCCCCAAGACGACGAACTTTATCAGCCTCATATTCAGCAAAATTACCTTCAAACCATTCTACATGACCATCACCTTCAAAGGCTAAAATATGTGTTGCCAATCGATCAAGAAACATACGATCATGCGATATGATAACTGCACAACCAGCAAAATTTTCCAATGCATCTTCCAATGCACCCAATGTTTCAGTATCAAGATCATTTGTCGGTTCATCAAGAAGAAGCACATTCCCCCCCTCTTTTAGAAGTTTCGCCAAATGTACGCGATTGCGCTGCCCTCCTGATAAATTTGCCACCTTCTGCTGCTGATCTGCCCCCTTGAAATTAAAAGCCCCGCAATAAGCGCGGCTATTCATCTCATATTTACCTAATTTAATAATGTCATTTCCACCAGAAATTTCCTCCCAAACAGTTTTATCCCCCACCAAGGAATCGCGACTCTGATCCACATAACTCATGTGAACTGTTTCACCGATACGTATTTGACCTGAATCGGGCTGTTCCTGTCCCGTCAACATTTTAAACAAGGTCGACTTTCCCATACCATTGGCCCCAATAACGCCGACAATGCCACCAGCAGGAAGTTTAAAAGAAAGAGAATCAATCAATACACGTTCACCATAAGCCTTAGAGAGATTATCAACCTCAATAACAACCTGTCCTAATCTTTCTCCAATAGGAATAATGATTTGCGCCTCTCCAGGACGGCGCTCACGTGCTGCTTGAACCAACTCATCATAAGCCTTAATCCGAGCTTTTGACTTTGCTTGTCGCCCCTTTGGACTAGAAGCGATCCATTCTTGCTCACGTGATAAAGCACGTTGACGCGCTGCCTCTTCACGGCCTTCTTGAGCCAAACGCTTAGCTTTAGCCCCCAAATAAGCAGAATAGTTCCCCTCATAAGGAATACCTCTCCCACGATCTAACTCTAAAATCCAACCCGTTACATTGTCGAGAAAATAACGATCATGGGTTATCAAAAGCACAGCCCCAGGATATTCACGTAGATGCCTTTCAAGCCAAGCCGTCGTTTCAGCATCTAAATGGTTTGTCGGTTCATCCAAAAGTAACAAATCAGGTTTTGACAAAAGCAATTTACAAAGTGCAACACGCCGCTTCTCACCACCCGAAAGTTTTGTTACATCCCCATCGGCTGGCGGACAACCAAGAGCAGCCATAGCCATTTCCACTTGACTTTCTAAATCCCAAAGATTCTGACTGTCAATAATGTCCTGAAGCCGTGCACTTTCATCAGCCGTTTCCTCGCTATAATTCATCATCAATTCGTTATAACGCTCAAGAATTTCTTGTTTATCTGCAACACCTTCCATCACATTGCCACGCACATCTTTGCTCGCATCAAGCAAAGGTTCTTGTGGTAGATAGCCACAGCGTGCTCCTTCAGAAATCCATGCTTCTCCCGTATATTCCTTATCTAGCCCAGCCATAATACGTAAAATAGTTGACTTCCCTGCACCATTCGGCCCTAAAATACCGATCTTCGCATCTGGATAAAAAGACAAATGAATATTTTCTAGAACTTTTTTATTGCCGTAAGACTTGTTAAGCCCAGCCATATGATAGATAAATTGACGTGCCATAAATTTCTCTTTATATTGTGCATATTGTGCGATATTAAAGATTAGGATTTTGAAAAAAACTGATTTTGCTTTTTGAAACTGTACAGTAAATAGCACTTACATCGTATCAAAAGCTTTTCGCTTTATATTGGTACATTTTTTCTAATCTCACAAGCCCCAGTATGGTCCTGAATGCAAAAAAACATCCCCCCAAAAAGCAAAAAGCAAATCTTTTTAGCTGTACCTGAAACCTGTTATCAAACATTACCTCTCTTTTCCATACCAGATATAACATTGCATTTTTATCGTATTAAACCAACTTATCAATGTAATATGGTACCACAAAGAAAAGCAATTCTCTATGCGCCTTCTTTTTTCGCTTTATGGGCTTTATATTACGCAGTAAAAAATCCTTCTCTTTTTTCATCGATTTTTTGCTACGGGAAGCAATGGACTTCACCCCTTGCCTTGATATGGCTTAAATTACGTTTACAAAACGACCGCCGCCTTATGGGATCTGACGTCCCAAGCCCAATGATCATGAAAGCTTTGCATCAACACGTAGCAAAAAATGAATACAGTGCACTTCCCATTGGTACGTGGTTACAATTCGTAAAAAACTATAAAACCAATTGTAAAAACTTATCCATCCCCCTCTTTTGGCTTGATAATTATAAAAATAATATCAATATCCAACACATCATTTCAAAACTTCAAGACGACATATAGCTTTTTAAAAATACGATAAAAGCTCATCTCGTATAGGAATATATTTATGGAAAAAAAAGCCTTAATCGTCATTGATGTTCAAAATGACTTCTTACTAGGTGGAGCACTTGCCGTACCACAAGGTGATGCTATTTTACCCGCCATCAATAATCTCATAAATCATTTTGACCACGTTATCTTAACCCAAGACTGGCATCCCAAAAACCATTGCAGCTTTGCTTCCTGCTATCCTGAAAAAAAGCCCTATGATACCATCATTCTTGACTACGGTCCTCAAATACTTTGGCCTGATCATTGCATACAAGGAACACAAGGAGCAGAATTTCATCCATCTCTTAGAGTGGAAAAGGCACAACTTATCCTTAGAAAAGGCTATAATCAAAAAATGGATAGCTATTCTGCTTTTCTTGAAAATGATCAAAAAACACCAACAGGTTTACAAGTTTATCTCAAAGAACATGGTTTTACCAAGCTCATTATGTGTGGCTTAGCAACTGATTTTTGTGTCGGATTTTCTGCTCTTCACGCTATACAATGCGGTTTTAAAGTCAGTGTTTCATTAAATGCCTGTGCTGGTATTGATGTAAACGGATCACTAAACACTATGCTTAAAACTATGAACGAAGCTGGTATAGAACTTTTAATGGTCTCTTAAAATATTCTTCTCTAATCTACTATTATAATATACTGATTTATAAAGGATAAATTATTTTTCACATATTTAAGTGAAAGTCTAGAATATCGTAAATTCTCTGATTTCAAACCTGTTTCAAAACCATTCTCTTACACGTTATAAAGAGAATCAATGTATGAATAAAAATCATTCAAAAAAACAGTAAAAATGCTTCTTATGAACCATTAAATGCAAGAACTTATCATAATATTGAAAGCTGGTAAAAAGTATAGCATCAGCTTTCTGTCTTATATTTAGGTCAAAAAGTACCCTAAAGATTTTACACTATTCCCTTCATGAGTAGTATCATGCAATGGACTCAACTTTAAAATAAAAACACAAATAAGCAATAAAATAGTATTTTATTTTGCATAAAAGACCTCTTTCTATTCAAAGATATGTGATAAACAAAAGCCTGAGAAAAGAAGAAATCTCCATTACTTAGACACAACATGTTTATCCAATTGACGATGCTTAAAACGAATCGAAGAATATAATGCCATTCCAATAATACAGACTCCCACAAGTCCTGTTAAAACTTCAGGAACCGATATAATCGTTTGCAGATACATAATCACTGCAAGAACTAAAATTGCATAAAAAGCACCATGCTCTAAATAACGATAATGCAATAATGTTCCTGATTCAACCAACATAATTGTCATAGAACGAACGTAAAATGCACCGATACCAAGACCTATCGCAATAATAAAAAGGTTATGTGAAAAGGCAAAAGCACCAACCACGCCATCGAAAGAAAAACTAGCATCAAGAACTTCTAAATAAAGAAACGCCCCTACTCCCCCGTGAGTTACTGTTGTTAAAGTCTTTTGAGGGGTATCCAAGAGATGACCGACAACTTCAACACCGATAAAGGTCAAAAGTCCATAAAGGGCTGCCAATAAAAAAGTCATTTTATCTTCTGTGTCAATCTGCCCTGAAACAAACAAGATCAAAATCAAAACAATTGCAATATCAATCCCAACAAGCGCCCCAAACTTTTGAGCAGGTCTCTCTATAACATTAAGCCAATGTACCTCTTTTTCAGAATCAAAAAAATATTTTAAGCCAACCATCATAAGGAAAGTGCCTCCAAAAGCAGCAATCCCCATATGCGCATCGATTAAAACTTCAGCATATCGATGTGGTTCCCATATCGCTAATTTTACTGCCGCAATTGGATTAATCCCAACAGCAACGACAACCACCAATAATGGAAAAACAATTCGCATCCCAAATACAGCTATCAAAATGCCCCATATAAGAAAACGACGACGCCACAACGGATCCATTCTACTAAGAACACGCGCATTGATAATAGAATTATCAAACGATAAAGAAATTTCCAAAACTCCTAAAACAAAGCAAATAAAAAAATATTTAAGAAAACCAGTAATACTTTCCGTTTCAAACCAACCAATAACCCCTCCTAAAAAGACACCAATAATCGTGAAAAAAAAAGCAAACCCAAAATAGCGTAATAGGGCCATGATCATTCCTCAAAGTTTATTTTCTAATTCATCTAAAGCACACCCAGGACAAATCCAAAGTTTGCATCTATTAATGCAGAGGTGTATAGAATATATATGGTAAAGTTACATGAAAATTCTCTCAAAAAAAGCAAGAGACAAATGTAGCAAACAGAGAATTTTGTTTTGAAATGAATATCAATTGTCAATACAGTAAGCGAAATATTTCTTTCTATCCACGAAAAATAAAAAAATAAAAAGAAATTAAAGCTATAAATATTGACATTATATCATAGAATATTAATACATAGTGTGCTTTTATTATTTAATGATTTATACCATGATGATTTACTGAGGGAGATAATTCGTGGCACGTCCTGAAACTGAATCAAAAACCATATTTGGAAAACGTTTGCGTTATGTACGTCTTGCTTTAGGCGATCCATCACGTGAAACCTTAGCTAAAAATTTTAGCATGACAAAAAATTCTATTGCTTTTTATGAGCGTGGGGAGAGAGAACCCAATCTTAGTGTTTTACAAACATACCGCACGTTATATGGTGTCAATATTAATTGGCTCTTAACTGGACAAGGAAAAATGTTTGACACCGAATATACAAAAGGTGATTTTGACTGGAATTATTTTATTAAAAAAATCGAAGGACTGGAAGAAACACTTGCCAATGGTGAGCGTAACGAAAAACTAAATAAAGAGAAAATCGACAGCTCTTATGAAAAATTGCAGCAATATTTGTCAAGACAAGGTTTATCTAATGGCCTTAACCCTAAAACTACAACCTCTCTGATCGACATGAAAGCTAAAATGGCCAATTCTTATACTCTTAGCTTATTCATTGATTTACTCATTCGAAGCGTATCCCAAAAAGAGGTTATCGCTAATCAATAAACATCTATTTTAAAAGAAAAAACAAGAAATGATTAAGCTCTACCAGTATGGAGAAAAATATTTTTCACTTTATCCATGCTGGTAAGATTTTGTATAATTTATAAAATTTGTTTCTATAACGACAATAAAAATATTTCCATTGTAAATAAAAGTATAATGTCTTTAAATTAAAAAAATAATTTTTAGTATAAAATTTTCATTCATATCTTATTGACAAGAAATTTTTTCTTGTTAAAAGAATAATAGCTCTCATAGAAATTATTTTTTAAGGTCAGAAAATTTAAGGGAAATATATTGACGAGTTCCTATAGAGACATACATTAATGTTCAAAGACGGATTAGTTAAATATTTATCCTGAAAATTATCAGCTGTTTTATGAGGTGGGAAGCATGTATTTTGAGGTGTTTCAAGGAGTTCACAATCAATGGTACTGGCGTTTAATCTCAGGAGATGCACAAAAAATTGCTTTTTCTAGTAAAGGTTATCCAACAAAACAAGATATCCTAATCAATATTGAACAAATCAAAGAAATTACACATAAGGCTCTTATTAGAGAACTACAGTTCTAACGTTCTTTACCATTAGAACAAGCGTTTATTTTATATAATGGTATGTGAGTTACTTTTGTGACAAATAAAAAGTGATTTTTTTTCCCTCAGTGGGATGAATCTTTTGTGTTATTTCTAACAATCACAAATAACAGTCAAATTCTTGCATATTACTATGTTTGTTTTCAATCATACTCAACTCTCTATAGCATTTATTAAAAAGAAACTCTTTTAAGTCTTTTATCTTTCATAAAAATAAACGCACATGAAAAGAAGATAAATCATCAATGATGAAATATAATTACCCTACTAGATATTAATGTCTTTTACCTTTATATTCCTCTTCTGTATCTGATAATCATAACTGACTTACCCATTTCATCTTCATAAAAAGCAAATATCTCTTTCTTTCTATTATCATGCAATTTTTTAGACATATTAGCTGAAACTATCGTCGCATTTATATCTTATATCTAAAAGGAACGTGCAAAATTGTTTCAAGCATAATGGATTGTATAGACGCGCTTTTTAATAACCAGCATACCTATAAACTGGTTTATCATCATAAACTCTTATTTTATAATCAAAGACGCTCTGTCTTATAAACTTAAATGTTTTCATAAAATCAGAGTAAACTTGAATATTCTCTTTCAATACAATCCCTCCATCAGCATCATAATTGGCTTCATTAAAGTTTATCTCTCTCGTCATTCCAATCTTCCTAACACATTTCCAAGCCCTTTAATGCAAAATATAAATACAATCACTCTTTATCATCTTCAGATTTAAGCATTTTTTGATATTTCTTTTCATTTTTTTCATATTGTTTAATTTGTTTTTTCAGTTTTTCAATTGCTTGGTCACGTCTTTTAATCACCATACTTTGCTCTCTAATAGCTCTATCTCGTTCTTCAGTCATCTTCATAGAATCTCTTAAAAACTCATGCTTTATTCTTCTAGATTCCTCTTTTAAAATTTTCACTTGACTGCGATAATATAAAGAAAACCGAAATATAACCCCACTGCACAACAAAACAACAACCATTGCTCCCAATAAAATTTCGTTTACACTCATTTGGATCTCCCTTAATTGTCGCTCAAGTGATCATCTTGACCAATTTGTTTCATCCTCAATCAAAAAAAGAATGCAATAAACCGCATGTTCCAAGTGTGAACAATCACTCTCGGCATTCTTATTTTCTCCATTAAAGCCATTGATAAATGACGCAAAAAAATCCCTGAAAGCGGCTAAATCTACACGCTTACACCAATTATTTGCGACACATTTATTGACACAAAAAACAAAAAATAAGGAACGTCAAATAAAACTAACGACGCAACGCAATCGTACAAGCCTTGCCCAAATCGTTCCTATCTTCCTTTTTACGCCATGGGGAATGCGGCTATATATGAAAGTTCTTCATTATTACAAAAATCATCAATGTCACAAAGCACAGCATTTCTGTAAAATTTTGCCTTCCCAAAAATCTTTACATCACCATAAATTAAAGCATCACTATAAACTCGAGCCTTTCTATAATCACGAGTATCACCATAAAATTCAATACATTGAGCATTCAAAACTTGATCAAAAAAGACCGTATTAACGTAAACATATGCATCTCCACTCATATTCGAATAACTATAAAGTTCTTATCTTTCATAAACATGCAAACTCTTACGAACGACTACACAACCATATGTTAATGCATTGTTATCAATAACAATATCATTGTAAACACAGACTTCATTATAAACCGCAGCATCATAAAAACACACTCACCCCCATAAGGGCATTAATCGAATGTACCCCCCTCCCAAACAACCACTTTTGTGACTCAGATTACCTTCCTGTTTAATAAAATATCCAAGATCACTTTTTTGATATTTCCCAATTTTTTTAACGCATATATACGATATACCATCTGATAGTGATCTAATTTATTACAATAGAGGAGAAATCAGTATTCTTTGCCTATGAATTTACATTTTTTCTACAGCCATTATCCTATATCTTAAGGCTCTAAAGCTTCGTTATACTCACACACCACCTCAACGCAGAATTTTTTTTACAAATTCTGATGTTGGGGTATATCTTGATTTATAATGCTGCTACGTATACTATCACAGTGAAATCTCATAAACATACGAGTGTGTATCGCCGTTTCCGGTATACACATTTACTTCTTCACAACCGTGGAACTAAGCAACCATTTTTTATTGATTCGAATCTGAAAGTGTATGGGGACATTTTGTTATTAGTTAAAAACAACTCTATATGCTTCATTAGCGAAGAGCTACACATGGATATTTTCACGCTCCTTGTATCATATATTCTGGATTCGCAGCGCAATATTAACGCTATAGCGTAAATATGTAAAGGTCTAAAAATGACAAAGACTGAAAAAGATTGGTTCCAACGCTTAGTTGAATTGATTAAAAGTGACGGACGAACAATGATTGAAATAAGCAGAGCTGCAGGCTGTGGACAAAATTACGTCCAACAAATGATAAATGGAGGAAAGAGGCCTTCAGTAGATAAACTCATGGCTATTTTGAACACACTGGGAAATGCTAGTGCCATATATGTAATAACTGGTTTCAACATCTCCGATGAAGACTTAAAACTCATAACTTTGATTTCGTCTGGAGATAAAAAGAAGATTGAAGCCTTAAATGTTCTGTTGAATGAGCAGAATCTGTAGAATTTTCTACTCTATCCAATATCGCTTGCTTTTGAGACGTCGATAAAGACTCCCATTTCACAATAATATCAGATAAAGTTGTTTCAAATTTTTTATCATTCTTCATAGTCATACTCCATGTAGTCAAACTATATAACGCTAAAGCGTTTAAATATCTCTCATACCTTAGAAAAAAATATTTGCAATAGGCAGTATGGAAGCAATTGTGTACAAACTTATTTTACAAAATCAGATGAAGTTCTATTAGTCATGTACCATGGTGAAACAGAAAGCATCACACGATCCAGATCTTCTTATGAAAATTGGTATGATCTATCAAAAATGCGAATAATGTTACGCATATCTTGTGATTCGGACCAATAACAAACTAATGTGAAAATATCCCTGAAGACACTCCTGAACTCTATATAAGAGAACACGAAAAAGCTTTTTTGAAAAAAATATATCACAATTTTATTCTACATAGCACCATCTATGTTTTTTAAACAATATTGCAAAGCAAGAATATAACAATGTTATAGGAATAAATTCTTATAAACAGAGCCACACTACCTAAAACTCTGTAACACATTTATAGGTAACCTCCCCTCTAAACGCACCTTGTAAATACTAATATAAGTCTCTATCATAAGCAAAAATGATACTATTAAAAAATAAAACGAATCACCACGCATAATCTTTGTACGTAAATTGTATCGCAGATTTACCACAAGAGAGAAATTCCCTTATGTAAATGAAGAATTATATTTTCAAAGTATGATTTTGAAGAAAAGTATACTTTTCCAAAAAAAATTACCCTCTCTGCCAATAATTTTTCATAAGAGAGAAAACTCTCTACACAATCAATACGAGAAAAATATTAGCAATACCAAAAAGTGCTAGCTTTACCGAAATATTGCCAATCCCTTATGAGAGTAAAATCAAAAAAGACTTCTGCTCTTCAATAATAATTTGGATTACATGAAAACTCTATAATTTGAGCATTAAGCGAAAAATACACAAAAACAGGAAATGGCATTTTAACGAATTTTCCAATATCATAGAAAACATTTCTTACAGAATAATAAAATTCCTATTACAATAAAATCTAGATAATGCAAAGCGATAGAAACAATCGCTCAATTGACTTTTCAAAGAACGATTGATGAAATTCTTTTCAGAGAACACGCCACCGTCATTATGAATAATATTTCTCAAAAATCAAATAGAACGCCTCTCTTGGGAAAAAGAAAATATCAACAAATGCTATCATCGTTGCCCCCATGATATATGTGAACACCTATGGATCACATTCTCTTATATACAACCTTTCATCACGATAACGCTATTCGAACGTCTAAAAGACATTAACATCACTCAAAAAAAGTAAATTTACACTACATGTTTTTTGAGCCATTTGTTCTAAAAAGGTACAATCTTTAAAATTAGTCTTATTGGGATCTGTTTATTTGCAGAACAAGCATAAATAAACTTATTCAATGAAGCTTTTAGCCTTCTATTTTATGAAGAACATTATACAGAAAAAGTACAAAACAGTATATGAATTAAAAAATAAATAGCGCCACATATCAGTTAATCCAAATGCTACAATGTTTCAAATGAGAGCACTTCTTTAATGAGACTAAAAAACATACCGTCACTTTATATTAAAGCGACTGATAGAAAAAACAGCAACAAACAATGACAAATGATTTTAGAACAAACAGAAAAATAAATAAAAAACGAAAAAGGTAGAATCCCAAAATTTTTATAGCTATCCATTTTTCTATTGGACATTCCCCTATTGGTGGGCCCGGAGGGACTCGAACCCCCAACCAAGCGGTTATGAGCCGCTGGCTCTAACCAATTGAGCTAC